>JBAZWX010000069.1:0-4112 GCA_041660145.1 Minisyncoccota bacterium
TTTGTTTGGCGGTACATCTGGTATGTTTTATTATCGACCAGAGCCTGAATGTAAAAGCCAGTTCCTCCACAGACAATGGGTAGTTTTTTGCGTGCGATTATGTTTGCGGTTGCCTTTTTTGCGAGGGTTTTAAATTTAGCCACGGTAAAAATGCTTTTTGGAGAGGCGACATCAAGTAGAAAATGTTTTATCCTCCCCATCTCTTTTGTTGTTACTTTTCCGGTGCCAAGATCCATCCCTTTGTAAACTTGACGTGAGTCTGCGGATATAATTTCTCCGTTCACTTTTTGGGCCAAAAAGACAGCAAGGTCACTTTTACCTGTTGCGGTAGGGCCAAGAACAACAACAATTTTTGGCAGCTTTTTAGTCACTGACTTTGAGCCTACCAGAGTCGCCAGTAAAGTCAAACGGGGTTATAATAGGATATATAAAAATCTTATGCAAAATAATATGGAATTAGAAAACAAAAAAACTCCGCGAGACTTTTTCCTTTATTTATTTAGTACCGCTGGTGTTTACTATATAGCCGGGAGTGTTATCGCTCTTCTGTGGAGATATGTAGACTACTTTTTTCCAGATAAAATTTTAGGGAGTTACTCCGGCCTATCGAGTGGCCTTCGTTTTTCGGTAGCGTCTCTTATCGTAGTTTTTCCTGCGTATGTTGTTGCGATGCGTTTTCTGGCAAGAGACATAGACAATAACCCAGAAAAGCAAGATTTGAAAGTTCGCAAATGGCTCATTTACCTGACCCTGTTTGTTTCAGCGATCGCAGTTATAATCGATTTGGTTGCGGTCATTTACAACTTTTTGGGTGGTGATCTTGTTGCCAGGTTTGCCTTGAAATCTCTGTCTGTCCTTTTGGTTGCCCTTGCTGTTTTCGGCTATTATTATTTTGTTTTAAAGAGGGTGCCTGGCACTAAAGAAAAGGAAGGAAAGCGAATTGCTTGGGTAGCCTCTGTGTTTGTTGCTGCAACGGTTGTCGGGGCTTTCTTCATGATTGGCTCTCCTGAGACAAACAGACTTCTAAATATTGATGGTACCAGAATAAGTGACCTCCAAAACATTCAGTGGCAGATAGTAAACTTTTGGCAACAAAAAGGAGTGATGCCTTCTACACTTGATATGCTTACAGACAACATCTCTGGTTTTGTTGTTCCCAAAGATCCAGTAACGAAAGAACCATACGAGTATGTTGTTGTAAGTGGAACGTCGTTCTCTTTGTGTTCAACGTTTGCTCTTGAAAGTAATGAAAAGAATGATGTTCAGGCCATGCCGGTTTATGGTATTTCTGGCAACGATAGTTGGGTCCATAAAGCAGGTCACCAGTGCTTCGAAAGAAAAATTGACCCGGAACTTTATCCTGTGAGAGAAGGTGTGAAGCCAAGAATCTAGGACAATTAAAACAACAACGCTATAGTTGCCTTTGCTTGGTGGCTTTGCTATTATTATTTTCGACATTCCGCGGTGGCGCTCCGTCATCCGCCAGCTGGCGGAGGCGGAGGTAGTGCAGGTCAGGAATGTACACAGTATACGTGATTTTTAATAAGGAGTGCGGCAAGTTTTATATCGGCCAAACCGAGAGTCTTGAGGAAAGGATGAGACTGCACAATGGAAGGATGTTAAAAAGATGTTTTACATCCAGGTTTAAGGGCATGTGGGAAGTCGTGTACACGGAAATTGCTGCGACTAGGGGTGACGCATTGAAGCGTGAAAAGCAGCTTAAAAGTTTTAGAGGAAGAGAGTTTGTAAAACAACATATTCCGCGGTGGCGCAGTGGTAGCGCAGGTGCCTGTTAAGCACTTGGTCGTAGGTTCGAATCCTACCCGCGGAGCAAGAACCAATTAGGTCCTAACGCTAAGCGTCGGGACCTTTTTGGTTCTCTCTGACGGTAGGATTCGAAGCCGTTATCCGCCATTTGTAAGGAGCTTTGCTCCGAACAAATCGGAAACGGGTACAGTTCCTGTAAGGAAAGAATTTCCTACCCGCGGAGCCATTATTTTTCTATAGAGTTATATGGCCCCCAGTATGTGTTGTCGGTGTCTTGAGACGGCCGTTTCCTAAAAGACTAGAGTCTTTGTTATAATTTAACCATGAAGGATTTTAGTTTGAAATTTATCGACACGATGGTGGCTGTTGTCCTGGGCTTGGGTTTTCAATGGTGGACATCGTTGAGTGAACAATGGCAATATTTAGCGTTTGTTTTCGTGTACATAGATATTGTCGATTACTGGATGGATTATTCATCGTCATTAAAGAAGTTTCCACCCAAACGTGAAGTAGATATTATCCTAGATGTAGCAATAATCTTTGCGCTGTTTCTTTACATATACTCTACTCAGATAAGTATTTTTTACTTTTTGTTATCCTTCGTGCTTTTAAGAGTATTAGATTTCTTTTGGCTTCTAAGCTCAAAACACGAATTTCACCCAGTTGGATCGGATAAACTTTTTGTCGATGTTTGGCTTAGATATGATTTAATCGAAAGTGTTGTTACTGTGGCCATTATGTTTGCAAGTAAATATTTTAACGTGCTAGCTATTTATTCACTTTTGGTTTTTATTGTCTTTAGGGTGTTGGTCAGGGCCTTAGCAAGTTTTCGTTATAAAAAAATACATTTTGTCTAAATGTATGTTTTGGCGCTGTTTTGTAGGTAGAACTGGTTTGTAATCTCACGATCTCTTGTTATAGTATTTTTATGGCAACCAAAATTTTTGCTATCTACGCGGATATTAAGTTGATAAAAAAACCGGAGTGGCTTGATGAGTTCAGAAAAAAATATGATAAGCCATACGAGTTTCATGTCACCTTGAAGCAACCCTGTTTTGTGGAAGAGGGAAAAACAGTCGATCTCAAACAGAAAGTTTCTGACTTCTTTACGGCAGTAAATGTCGAAGACCACAAAATTAGTTTGGCGTTTGACGATTTGGTAGTAGCCGAGAAAGATGGTGTTTCCACAATAATGTTAAAGGCACACGATGTTTTTGTCTTAGCGGATCTTCAAAAAAGTCTCTGTAACACACTTGCAGAGTATAAAAATTATGTAAAGCCAAAATCGGAGGATTGGGAGAAAAATTTTGATCCACATATTACAATTGCAAGAAATATTACCAAAGACCAATACCAAGAAGCGACCGATTATTTAAAAGGAAATTATGTTTGCGAAGGAATAATTGAGAGCATCATTCTATCAGTGGTAAAAGAGGACACGCCAGAGGAAGCGAAAAATCCACTCAACCAAACAGTGTATAAACTTTAATTTCTTGTATAAATTTATGAAGAAGAAAATAATTTTAGCTTCAACTTCGCCCAGAAGACATAGCCTAGCGCAACAGATGGGCTTGGAGTTTGAGGTTGTTCCTAGTGACTATGAGGAAGATATGTCAATGGATTTAACTCCAGATAAGTTAGCTATGGCCCTGGCTTATGGAAAAGCCAAAAATGTGGCCGATAGGTTAACCGACGGAGTCGTCTTGGGAATAGACACGTTTGTGCTATTTGAGGGGAAGAAATTGGGTAAACCTAAGTCTGAAGAAGACGCATTCCAAATGTTAAAAAGTTTCTCGGGAAAATTTCAAGAAGTATACTCTGGTGTAGCTCTGATTGATTGCACAACAGGCAAAGAGATTGCTGACTATGAAGTGACCAAAATAAAGTTTAGAGAGATGGACGATTCCGAAATTAAAAAATATATAAAAACCGGTGAGCCCATGGATAAGGCTGGTGCCTATGGAATTCAGGGTTTGAGTTCCGTTTTTATCGAGAAAGTGGACGGGTGCTATAGCAATATCGTTGGTTTCCCAATCTACAATATATATAAAAATCTAAAGAAAATCGGAGTAGACATTTTTGAGTATAATGCTTGGGCTAAATAATTTTTCTGTTTTTTATGCTGATTTTGCTCATAAAGAAATTGCTTGAGATTTTCAAGACAGCCCAATGACATGGACAAGATAGATACAATTATTTTTGATTATGATGGGGTATTTATTCCTGATGAATATAGGGGAATTAAAGAATTTTGTCCGGACGAAAAGAAAATAGAAGAGTTAGAAAGTAGTTATTACGACAAAGCGGATTGTTCCGCTTTGTGGCTTAGCCTTTCTAGCCATTGT
>JBAZWX010000069.1:4122-4472 GCA_041660145.1 Minisyncoccota bacterium
GAACCGAAACTTCGTTACTTTTTTAATAAAGAAGATGGGTTTCAGCGTGACCAGAAACGCCAGGTGTTTGATAAGGCCAGAGATCTTTCGGAGTTTTTTTCTCTTGTGTTGTTGACTAACCAAATCCAGTTTCGTGCAGAACATATTAAACAACACGAAAATTTTTCTTCTTTCGACAGAGTTTTTTTCTCGAGTGATATAGGGTTAAAGAAGCCTGATCCTAAGATATTTAATTTTGTTCTTGAAAAAATAAAAAAAGTTCCAGGTGATTGTCTTTACGTTGATGATTCTGCAGAGAATATAGAAACTGCGGTGAAGATGGGCTTTAAAACCTATCAATGGGAAAATGT
>JBAZWX010000070.1:0-4440 GCA_041660145.1 Minisyncoccota bacterium
CAGGCCTGGCCTGTGTTGTCCGGGTATGTAAGGCCGGTACATCCTGTGATCGACCATCTCGACGCAGCTAATAGTGACGATCTTCGGAGTGAAATTTTCCTCGATCGCAAATTTGGCCGTGATCCTATTCCACAGTCGATTTCGCATAGGCGAATCCTGGTTGTAGGCGACTCCGTCCCAAACGTAGACGACTTGGCCCGACTGAGGCATTGCTGGGTCGGTTTTGACCAAACGGGTAACTTCGTCGTAGAATCTTCTGACCCAGTTTGGTGTTTGGTCGTTATAATACGGGTACGCAAACAAAGTGTTAACAGAAAGAATGGTGATCATGACAAAGAACAAAGAGCGATAGAGGTTTTTCTTTCCAGTCATGTGAGTGGCCTCCTTACGTCATTGAAATAGTGGCATTTTTATTGAAACTTGTAAAGTTTCTGTATCCGTATATAATCTTTGCATTAATCATGAATAGTGTCCCAAAAAATTTACCTAAAACGGCGGGTGTCTATCTTTTCAAAAAAGGTAGGAATATTTTGTATGTTGGGAAGGCTGCTATTTTACAAAACCGAGTCAGAAGTTATTTTGACAAAGACCTTATCGCTGGTCGTGGGCCGTCTATAGTTAAGATGGTCAAAGCGGCTGATTCTGTCGAAACCATTAAGACGGGTTCTGTTCTCGAAGCTCTCTTACTTGAGGCTGCCTTGATAAAAAGACTTAAACCAAAATTTAACGTAAAGGAGAAAGACGATAGAAGTTTTTACGTTATAACGATAAGTAAGGAAGATTACCCAAAAATAGAACTTGTTCGTGCAAGGAAAATTCTTTTGCCAAAAGAGGTTAAAAAATTTAGGTTTGTAGCCGGTCCTTTCCCGAGCGCGACAGAGTTAAAAATTGCTCTGAAAATAATAAGAAAGATTTTTCCTTTTAGAACAAAATGTCGGCCAAATAGCGGTCGCATGTGTTTAGATGCACAGATGGGTCTTTGTCCTGGAGTGTGCGCCGGGATGATTTCCTCAGAAAAATATATATCTGAAATAAAAAGACTCGAGATGTTTCTTTCCGGGAAGAAAAAGGATCTTTTAACAAAATTAAAACTTGAAATGGGAGTCTTGGCCAAAGAGCACAAATTTGAGGAGGCAGATTTTATTCGCAAAAAGATGTTTGCGCTTTCACACATACAAGATATTTCTCTAATAAAAACAGATCGTCCAGCACAAAATAACCTTAGAATTGAGGCTTATGATATTTCGCATTTAGGCGGAGAAGAAATGGTTGGTGCCATGGCGGTGGTGTCTGACGGTGAATTTATGAAGGGGGAGTCACGGTTATTTAAAATAAAAAGTGTTCAAGGGCAAAACGACGTGGCTTGTTTGAAAGAAATTATTTATAGGCGTATGGGACACCCGGAATGGCCGATGCCAAAGTTAATTGTTGTCGATGGTGGTTTTCCTCAAAAAAGAGGGGTTGAAAAAGTCCTTGAGGCTATTGGCGTAGCCATTCCTGTTGTAGCAGTTCTTAAAGACCAGTATCATAGGCCGAAAACAATTTTAGGTTTAGAAAAAAAAGAAAAAAATTGGTCTGATGGTCATATTTTGTTAGCTAATCAAAAATCACACCAAGTCGCAGTTTCTTTTAATATGAAAAGGATAAGAAGAAAGAGGATTTAAAAGAAAAAAGCCCCCACACCCTATCTGCCGTTATGGCGGATGGGTTGGGGGCAAAACTGGCAAAACTAACTTACCTATTTTTCACAGTTTTTTCTGAATCAATGTCGAGATCATTGTCATCAGAAAAAGAATCTGAATCAAAATCGCCTGGTGATGCAGAGGGTTTATATACACCAGTAGTGTCGCTTGGCGGTGATGCCGGCCGACGTTTGTCGAATACTGTACTGCCCGGACTCTTCCTGATTAGCCACCATTTGTTACGACCGCGTTTGTAGAGGATTTGATACGGCTCGTTTTCAATGACCGGGTTTCCTGGAATTAAGAATCCGTTGAATACAGCACCGTCATTTCTTACAATCTGAACAGATTTGGTGTCGACGACATGCAAAACTTCAGCTTTGGCGATGTCATATCTGGCGAAAACTCCCTTGGCCTTATAATACTCGACTGGGTTTCCAGATGCCGCCTCGTACCTCTTGCCAGTGATGGTCCATTCTTTGATGACGTACTCAATCCCAAATGCTGTTGGTTTTGCTGGGGCTGACGTTGTGGTAGATGTCGCAGTGGAGCTAACAGATGTCGTCGCCGAAGATGAGTCCTTAGATTTTTCCAGTTTAATTCTGACGTTGTAGTTATTTGCTGTAGCATTTTTGTAACCCACAGGAGTTGGCCAACCAGCTTTAGTGGGCGCATCTTCCCAAAGATCGATGGGCGCATCAATCTTTGCAATTTCGATTTTCATGCCGGGTTTAGCTGGCGGAACTCTGTTGGGATTGACGACTTGTTCGTTGAAGAGTTTTCTGGCGAGATTCTCATCTGTAATGATATCCTTCACACTTGCATATCTAACAGATGCAATTTCGCTTGGTAGACCATAACCTGGTTTACCTTCTTCTGCTGTGTAAATGACTGCGATTGAGCGGCCTTCTGGGAAGTAAACTTTAACGCAGGGGCTAGTCTCTGTCTTACCGGAAGAACTTTCCCGGGTTACCTCGACATAGTCAAGCCTGTTGTCATTAGGTTTCTCTGTGTCGTCATCTTGGATTTTGTATCCGGTGGCGATAAGGCCTCTGGCGCTTGATCTCCAAATGAAGTCATTTTTGGTTCTTGGATTTTCTGGATTGGGGTTTTTCCTGTCGTACTTTCGATAAAGTTGGACGGATGCTTTTTCGACTTGGCGCAGAACGTTTTCGTGCCGCGCAGAATCTACTTGCGGAGAGTTGAACCTGTGCAACGACTGGAAATCTCCGTTGGGGAAAACTTTTTTGATGTCGAACATTTCATCGGGGTTTGCCATGGGTGAGAATGGATCGAAGACCGGCCCGTAGCTTGGCATGGGAAATGGTGCAAAGATTGGCACACCAACTCGGCACGAGAAAGATGAACTATTGCTACCGATCATCTGGTTAAATTCAACTTCCAACTCGAGGGTTCTGTATCTGTCTCTAAGGACTTCAAAAATCTTTTCCTGGTTATCAAGATACGCCCTTAGTCCAAAAACCCCAAGGTAGTCGTTCAATTCTTCATTTGAGTAGTTTAGAACGTACTCGTAATCTTTTAGGATGCTATCAAGTCGCGTTCGAATGTCTTTGAAGGTGATAACGCCACGGTTGATTACCCATTTGTTGTCATCAATCTTTTTGCAAAATTCGACAAGATGGGCTTGTTGAAGGGCACAGTCTTCTTGGATCGGTGTCCAATTTTGAGGTCCGAACTTATCCAAAACAAGTTGAGTAAACGGTTTTTCGCAGCCGGTCAGGATGAGGATGAAACACAAGCAAACAAACAGAAGACTTCTTGTTCTGTTCATGATTATCGCTCTCTTTCGTCGGCTGGTCCAAGTTGCTTGACCAGCCTGGCAAAGAACTTGCCTACCTCAGCGAATTTCCGTTCAGTCACAAGGTCAAAAACCATCTTGGCGTCTTCTGGGTGATTTTTGAAGTGATCGGCAATTTTTGATTGCTCTTCCGGGGTGAACATGCTCCTGGCAGTATTGATTAGGCTTGGCGAGAAACCAAAAAGATTCTTGTCACTATTTTCTTGTTTCTTGGCCGTTTCTCTAAAAGACTCATCCGCAGCATTTTTGATGGTAAGGGCATTTTCTGCCAACCACTCAGCCGACTTCTTCCTTCCTCCAAGAGCTGTGATGGCGTATCGTCTGGCCATGCAAATTCTGATGTATGCGTTTGTGTCGATAAGACGGTCATGAAGTGCTCCCCACCAAATGTAGAAAGCGTAAAGCTCCGGGAAAATCTCGTCTCTAAAAACGGTTGCCAACTCTTTCTTAACAACTTCTAGCGAAGCATAATGGGTGGCAAAAGCCTGAGGGTCGATGATGAGGTTGCCGACAAAATCCCACCTGACAAATTCTTTACTGGCTTTCCTAAAATCGTACCCGAAATGTACATGACACAGTCTTCTAAGCAGAGAAACATAACCATGTCTCATCAGGTCATTGCTATTTTCCGCATATAGCATCTCAGGAATAGAAGCCATTAATTCGTAGTCTGCAACTTCCTGTAGAAGCCTTTGCAATTTTGAATTAGCGTGGACCATTTCGTGCTGAAGAACTACCGGCCTACCTTTCATATAATCGAGAATTCTGGCGTTGTGGTTGTATCCGATCTCGCCAGTTCCTAGAAAGGTTACGCCCAGGATACCTGTACCCGGAGTGTGTTGGAAATGTAGTACTCGTGGGACAAAGTCAGATACCTCAATATCGCTGGGAATAAGGTAGAGGGTGCCGTATCTTGCCTTGAGTCGATCGTTTAGTTGT
>JBAZWX010000071.1:0-4304 GCA_041660145.1 Minisyncoccota bacterium
TACAAACCATATTTATCAAGCATCTCTTTGTAAGCCTCATTACTGGAAACGACCGGCGCCCCACAGGCCATGGCTTCAAGGGCAACCTTATCCATGCTCCCTGTCCCGCCAAAATTAACAAAAAAATTAAGTGATCGGTAAAAATCAGGCAGTTCGGCTTGTGTTTTTGTTCCTAAAAATCTGACTCGCTCATTTTTAATAAGATCGACATATTTTTCCTTAAGAGCAGAGAAATATTCGCCATCTTCTTTTGTTACAGCTTCGCCGACAATATCCAGCCGCCAATTTACATCAGCAAGCGCCTTGCTTACGGAATCAACCATTTCGTCTATGTGTTTTGCCTTCGATATTCTGCCGACATTACCAAATACAATTTTTTTCTGGCCGTTACCGTTTTTTCCTGTCCCACAAAAATCGCTTGGGAAAAATACATTTGTGTCTATCCCCTGACCAACTATTTTCAGTTTTTTGGAGTTGAGACGAAAGCCGCTCGCAGAGCTCGCGAAAGCTACATCCGTTATTTTTTCAGCAACCCTAAGTTTTAGGTTAACCTTACCGTGAGCATACCAAAGTGTGATTCGCTTACCCATAACTTTCCACGGTAATCCGCCCAATATTATATATTCCGGATTCATGTGTACAAAAACCGCATCGTAGTCTTTTCGTTTTTCCCAAATGTATTTGTAAAAATTGAACAAATACTTTAAGCGGGATCTTCCGCCCTCCTTACCAAGAGACAAAATCTCCACGTTTTTTGGGAAATTATATTCCCCTTTCTGCAAACAGATAACCGTCACCCTGTCACAGGACTTTGCAAACTCTTCTATCCAACGATGAAAGAACCCAAGAATTGGGTCCTTTCGATCAACTTTTTGAGTACAGATTAAAATTTTCTGCATTAAGTTTAGTAGTCCATCTCCGGCATACCGGCTCCTCCATGCATTGGCTTCTCCTCCTTTTTTGGTTCATCGGTAATAGCGACCTCGGTCGTCAACAATATACCAGCCGCAGACGCCGCGTGTTCAAGAGATGTTCTTGTAACCTTAACTGGATCAACAATGCCATCGGCGATCATGTCTTTTACGATGACATCTTTATTAGCATCATAACCCTCGTTGTCCTTGCCACGAACTACACGGTCGACAATAACAGCGCCGTCTTCTTTACCAACGTTTTCGGCTATCTGTTTTAAGGGAGCGGCAAGTGCTGACAATAAAACCTCGACCCCTGCATCAAATTCGTCTTTAAGATCAACCACGGGGCATTTAACACCCTTGGCGCGAACTTTTGACATAGCTCTAATAAGCGCAGTGCCTCCACCGGGTACTATACCCTCCTCAATAGCAGCCTTTGTGGCCTCAACAGCATCTTCTATTTTTAGTTTTTTGTACTTCATTTCAGATTCAGTGGCAGCGCCAACACGGATGACGGCAACACCACCTGAAAGTTTTCCGAGCCTTTCTTGAAGTTTGTCCTTGTCGAAGGAAGATTCAGATATCGAAATCTGAGCCTTTATTTGACCAATCCTAGCATCTATCTCGGCCTTCTTTCCCTTACCGCCAACAATAGTTGTATTATCTTTTGTAGAAACAACTCTCCTTGCTCTACCAAGCATGCTTATGTCGGCTCGTTCCATTTTTATTCCAACCTCATCTGAAATGACCTTACCACCGGTTAACGCGGCGATATCAGCAAGCATCTCTTTTTTGCGATCACCATACCCAGGTGCCTTAACGGCCAAAGCATTAAACGATCCTCGTAATTTATTCACAACCAAAGTTGCCATGGCCTCACCATCCACATCGTCTGCAATAATTACTAAATCTTTTTTGCCAGTTGTCGCAATCGACTCAAGTAAAGGCAATATCTCTTTTATTGAGGAAATTTTTTTGTCTGTTATCAAAATCAGAGGTTCCTCGTATACAGCTTCCATTCTTTCTGGATTTGTAACCATGTAAGGAGAAACATACCCCTTATCAAATTGCATACCTTCTACAATTTCTGATTCGACGCCAAACGATTGTGACTCTTCGACCGTCACGACTCCGTCCTTACCAACCTTATCTATAGCGTCAGCAACAATTTCTCCAAATTCCTTTGACTCAGCAGAAATAGTGGCCACTTGTACAACCTCGGCCTTATTCTTTATTGGCTTAGCCATTGCCACCAAAGCCGAAACGACATCTTTGGTCGCGTGTTCAATGCCCAACCTAATACCCATAGCATTCGCACCGAGAGATGCCTTTCTAAAACCACCATCTATAAGAGCCTGGGCCAAGACAACTGCGGTTGTGGTACCGTCACCAGCCATATCATTTGTTTTACTGGCAACATCTTTAATAATTTCCGCGCCAAGGTTTTCTATCTTGTCTGTTAAGCTAATCTCTTTGGCAATAGTAACGCCATCGTTTGTTATCATCGGAGCACCATAGCCCTTGTCGATGACAACGTTTCGTCCCTTAGGACCGATAGTTATCTTTACTGCATTTGCCACTTTGTCCACCCCCCTCTTTAGGGCTTCCCTGGCGGCGTTTCCGTAAACAACTTGTTTTGACATATTTTTGAAAAATTACTCTTAGCCCAATAATTATTTTTCTACTATCACAGCCAAAACATTGGCCTCACTTAAAATAAAATATTCCTTGCCATCTATTTTTATTTCGTCTGGTCCGTATTTTGTAAATAGAACACGATCACCCACCTTAACATTCATAGGGATAAGCTTACCGTCGTCACCAACCTTGCCGGGACCGACAGCTACTACTGTACCCTGCTCAGATCGCTCCTTGTCTGCAGTGTCTGGAATAAAAATACCAGCCTTGGTCTCCTTGCCACTTTCGTGTTCAGAAAGAGGCTCAACTAAAATCCTATCGGAAAGAGGTTTTATGTTTGTCTTTTTGCTCATACTTTTTTCTGTTAACTGATATTACTATTAAACTTTTAAAATCTTTTGGTGGTAACATTATATCCCCAAGACAGACCTTGGTCAAGACATGCTAGATAAATAAAATGGCTAAAAATAAGACTAAATCGAATATTTTTCTTTCAGAGTTTTTATGTCTCCTTTGTTTATAAGTTCCACTTCCGATGTAGAATTTTCCGGAACAAAACCTTTGACCACATCCATACCACTGTAACGACTTTTTACGGCGTCAGGGCACGTTTCCGACAATTCTTCGAAGACCAGCTGGCAAAAACGCTCGCCTGGGTAGACCCTTATTACCTGATTCTTTGCATTGTTTCTAACAGGCATTATTAGTTGGCCACAATACCCCGCATCTATTATACCGGTAAGGTCAACGGCCAATCCGCGCCTGTTTACAGATGAACGAGGGTACAAGACAGCCATGAGATCGTTGGGTAATTTTATTTTTTCGAGCGTTGAAAAAAGTACGTACTCGCCTGGCAAAACATCAAAATACTGCCCCTGCTCTAGCTCAACTATGTCAAAACAGTTTGCCCTGACATTGTTTAAATAATCGATGGGAACAGGTTCTCGCCCCGCGACCGTCACATGCCAGAACTTTGGTACTAAAAAAGTAAAACCAAGGCGAAGATCAACCGAATGTGTCCTCAGTTGAAATTTATCCAAGCCTGGTTCAAAAGAAAGTTCGCCTTTCTTTATCCTTTCTAATATTTTATTTTTACTTAGTACTGACATATTTTTTATTTAAACAACAATGTTAAGACCTTTTATGGCCGGCATAGGACTGTATTGAGAAGAGAGACTCTCCACAATTTCATCGACGAGAGCTTCGTCTGCTTTCTCAGCGCGGCTAAATGATTTTTCTGGCAAAGATAAAACTACTTTTTTGTGATCATTGTCTCGTTTTATCAACTCTTTGACTGCGTCGTAATGGACATCATAAACATGGGCATTAGAAATAGAGTGAGTATAAATACCGGGTAAAACCCCGAGTCTTTGAGCCAAAAATGCCAGTAAAAGAGAGAAACCGGCCGCATCATGAGGAAGGCCTAAAACTACATCGTTAGAACGAATCATGTTGTGTAAATGCAGGCGACCTCCGATTATATTTACTGTAAAAGTGTAGGGGCAAGGAACATTCTTTTTTGATATTCCACCAAGGCCATCGCTTGAAGGATCCCAGGCAACAACAACACCGTGTCTTGAACTGGGATCTTTTTCCAACAAATCAACAAGCTTACCAAGTTGGTCTCTCCCAAAGTGACTTCGCCATCGATAACCATAGGCTGCCGTCACAACCCCACCCGGATTGGTAAAATCGTCCCAAATTTTTGTATACTTTTCCAAAAAATCAGACGGCCGACGATCTCCCATAACA
>JBAZWX010000072.1:0-4237 GCA_041660145.1 Minisyncoccota bacterium
AATCTGGCGAAAACCCAATAAAAAACGCGCCAATCAATCCCATCCTTTCTGACCAAACTCCAGACCATATATATTTTGAAAGAACAAAAGCACAAAAGGAACTTAGTGTTAGAAATATTGCTTGTACAACCCAAACAGGCCAATAATTATGCCCAAACAAAAAAAATATCACAGCAAGAAAAAGTTCGTACCCAGGACCAACTCGCATTATTGCATTATCTAAAACAAAAGGTTTTGTCGCTATCTCCCTATAACCCAGACCCTGGGCAACGTTCCACCCGATAGCATCATAGGCCCTGGCGTCAACTGAAGGTTGAATACGAAAATAGAAAGAGTGAATCAGAGAAAATACAAAAACAAAAAAACAAAGAATTACTATTTTCCTATTTTGCATCAAACCGTTAAAAAACCGAGCGGGAAATCCAATCATAAGTTTTCTTTGCTGTCATACGAATTATCTTTTCTCGCCAGTACATAGAGATCGAGCTTGTGTTTCCCTGTTAAAAACAGCCCGACAAATAGAAAAATGGCTGGGATAGAAAAAAGTATATAATCTTTCAAAATGGCCAGGAACTTAACAAACCTTGGTGTAAAAACCCCGGCTGCCCTGCTATCCATTTTACCGTCAGCAGAAACACTCTTTTTTTCGTTGTTTTTAGACACCTTGTCAACCAATCCAAAACTAAAAATTCCGGATGTCCAAAAATGAAATCTTTTTATTAGATACCAGAAAGGGACAGTAAGTTCCTTGTTAGTAACCACTGAATATCCGACACTTTCCAATAATCTACCAAGTGATTCCGGATCCCATCTCGTAAAATGTCTAGGGGGTTTGTCTCCCGGTTTCATTTTGTCCCAAAAATTTCTGTCAGGAACACTTATAGAAAGATAGCCTCCGTCGTTTAATAATTCTTTAATATTTGAAAGGAATTTGGTTGGATCATCCACATGCTCCAACACTTGATACAGTGTTATAACATCAAAATAAGACCTTCCCCATTTTGACAGGGCAAAATCTACATCCCCGACATAAACCTCCTTAAGCCCAAATATGTCCTTGGCTGTTTCTATGGCTCCTCGATCAAAGTCAACACCATAAACCCTATAACCAAGTCTCTGCGCGTGATAAAGAAAATTACCAGTACCCATCCCTATATCCAGAATTCGCCCTCCTGGTCTGGGAGCTTCTAATAAAAACTGTTTGTGATCATGACCTGCGACAACATGCGGATTTTTGTTTCTGAAATTGTACTTGTAATCACTTTCATACCACTGACTACCTGGGCTTTTCATGGGGTACCAAAATCCAACACCATATTTGCCACACCTCAAAAGACTGTACTCACCACTTTTTTCCGAGGCACTATCTAGCCCAACTTTCTCGTCATGACAGACACCGCACATTACATTTTTGTTTTCTGTAGAAACCATAAATAAAAACTATGATTGTAAAATTCTATCATACATAGAGACAACAGCCTCTCCAAATTTTTCCCAACTAAAATAGGCCGCCCTGGTTAGACCCTTCTTTATTAAATCATCACGCAATTTTTTATCCTGAGATACTTTCCTTATGCCATTAGCAACACTCTCGTCGCTTAAAGGATCGACAAAAACAGCTGCTCCGTCGGTAACTTCAGCTATTACGCTACGCCTAGATGCAACAATGGGGACACCACAAGCCATAGCCTCAGCAAGAGGCAAGCCGAATCCTTCGTTTAGAGAAGTAAACACAAGGGCCTTAGCCCCGTTGTATATAGCAGGCATATCTTTTATGTCCACATACTTAAAATGAATGACATCACCACCATGTTTGGCTTTTTTTATTTTTTCAAAAACTTTAGGCGCATCGTATGATGGGTTGGAAATTAATACAAGTTTCTCAATACCAAGTTCAAAATCCCTGTATATATCGTAACCCCCAACAACGGCTCCAACATTTTTGTGGGTCTGCAGACCACCAACATACAAAAAATATTCTTGAAAAAATAAGTTATATCTGTTTAAAACTAAATCGACCTCTTCCCTTGGCAGGGGCCGATAAATTGGATCTTGTGCCACGTAGGCTGTGAAAACTTTTTCAGGATGAATGTGATAGGCGTAAACAATTTGCCGACTCCCGAATTCAGACGCACCAGTAACTGCATCTATGTGTCCATTAAACCATCTCATCGTTAAGTTAAAAAAGAAATTTGGTAAAGTGAACATACCTGGGGCTAAAATAGAACCACCATCGTGAGCTGTCACTACGAATTTTTTAGACGGAAAAAACCAAAAAAATGGATAGGGCCTTGCGACCAACCAATGAACTATATCAAAACGCAAATTTGTGGTAAGACAAAATTTTATAAAAGATAAAAATTTACTTCCAAAAATAAAATTTACCCTCGGGATTATGACCTCATGTACCCGATCATAAAGAGGGTCGTCAGGCATTTTGTCATAATGTATAAGATAAAGTTCTATTTCTGGCCTAGACAAAAGATATTCCGCAAGATACCTCCCGACTTTCGTCCTCTCTGGCCTTCGGTCAATTACATCAGACATTAATGCCACTCTTATTTTTGTTTCTTTACTTTCCTTCATATTTTATCGGCAGAACCTTTCTTAAATATAAACTTATTATAAACAATGAAACTTCCAACTGCTATTGAGAGACCAACTATAATTTGGGCAAGCATGTACCAAAGACCAAACACATCGACCAGAATATACATGAACAAAGTATTTAGAAAAAGATTTGTCGCTTGGGCCAATAAATATACAAAAAGCTGGCCACCCATACCATCGCGACTACCGTCTTGAAACGTCCAATATTTTTGGGCAACAAAACTCACCCCAAAAGCTATCAAAAATGACAAGGCAGATGAAGCAAGGTACCAAAGACCGAAAAATTCAGTAAGTATATAAAGACAAACCAAGTTGATAACAGCCGCGCTTCCGCCTGCTATTACAAATTTTACTACTTTGATATTTTCGACCAGCAAACGCTGTAAACGGTCAGCCATGACGTTAATCATAGCAAAGAAACCAACACTTTTGCCAATTTGTCCGGGTCATGTCGAATGAGAGTACGCTTTATGGGGTCACCTTTCTTACGAGCAATTATATTTTCACTAAGAAGGTCAGCTTCCAATAATCTGGTGCCCACTAAAGAACCCTCGCCTTTCAAAACAGGTTGGCCCTCATCTGCATACTTTTTTATCAAACTAGCCGAAGGTTTTTTGTTGTTAAACAAAATTTTGTGAAAAACTTTTCCCCCTATATACTTTTCTACTTCGTCGGCCAATTCAAAAACGGTCTTCCCGTCAGTCTGCCCGTATTTATTCATCAAGTTACATATATAAACTTTTTTGGCACGCGACTCCTTTATGGCCTTAGCAATTCCATCGACTAACAAATTCGGCATAAGAGAAGTGTAAAAAGCACCTGGACCAAAAATAACCATATCCGCAGACTTAATGGCCTTTATGGCGTCGGGATTAGCCTTGGCTTTTTTATCTAACCCCAAACTTTTTATGCCAAACTGTGAAATCAACTGGCACTGCTCAACGGCAAACTGACCAAGTATTTTTTGACCTGTTTTCAATTCGGCCACAAGTTTTATTTTTTCAAGAGTTACCGGTACCACATTGCCACGAACTTTTAGCACATCTTTTATAGTGGAAAGTGCCCCGGCAAAATCGCCTGTCATTTTTTCCATAGCTGAAATAAAAATGTTTCCAAAATTATGACCACGTAAACTGCCACCAGAAAATCGAAAGTTAAAAAGGTCACGCATGGCTTTATCGGCCTCTGACAAGGCTACCAAACATTGCCGAACGTCACCCGGAGGCAAGACTCCATATTCGTCTCGCAAAACTCCAGTTGAACCGCCGTCATCTGCCATGGATACGATTGCCGTTAAATCTATATTTTCGTACTTTTTTAGGCCCGACAACACCACAAAAGAACCCGTACCTCCACCAATTGTTACGATCTTTTTTCTGTTTTCCATTTCTTGTTTATAACTCTAACTACAACCAAAAGGTTGGTAAATTTGAGATGGCAGGCGCAACAAACTCGCTATTTTGCAACAAAAATATCTCCCAGAAGAACCCTTACAAGCCTGGCCAACCCGTGGTTATTTTTAACTTCTGCCGTTAACTCACTAGCCACACCTGAAAAATCTCTACCAGCGATACTCTTAATTTTGGTGGCCAAACTAGTTACATCATAGCCGGTAGATGAAGTGTCT
>JBAZWX010000073.1:0-4221 GCA_041660145.1 Minisyncoccota bacterium
GGGCTTGCCGGTTCGATAAAAAATTTTGACGAAATAAAATCTTACAGAAAACAGATTTCTCAAAAAACGGAAATAGAGAGAACTGCTGAAGATAAAGAAAAGACCGGGGTTGAGGTAAAAGGGTTAATAGCCATGAACCCGGCTACGGGTGCGAAAATCCCTGTTTGGTTGGGTGATTATGTTTTAGCTCATTATGGTACAGGCGCAGTTATGGCCGTTCCGGCTCATGACAAGCGAGATTTTTCTTTTGCAAAAAAATACAACCTAAATATTTTACCTGTTATAAGGAAGGGCGATTTTGTCAGAAGTATTTTAATGGGCTGCGATTCTGTCTTAGATGACGATCTTTGCAAGTTGGGTATAAAACAGCCTTGGAAAAAGGACGAAGACCACCGATATCTAGAAATACCCAAAGATTCTTTGTCCGAGTATGAAAAACTCATAGAAAAAAACATTTCTAAAGAGTATTGGAATGAGTACATAACAGACAAGGCTGTATTTTTGGTTCGCCACTCCGACGGAAAGTTCGAAAGGGTAGAATTAAACAAAGATACGAATATACACATAGACGATTTCACTGCCAGGTACACAAACAGCAAACCAACAGCCGCAAATGTCTGGACGTGGCTGGCACAGGTTCCGTTCTACAAGGAGGTTCTTATCCATGAAGATAGCGGCCTTTTAATGAATTCCGGAAAGTTTAATGGGCAATCAAATACTCACGTTATTTCTAAAATGGCAGAAGAGATAGGTGCCGAAAATAAGATCACATATAAATTACGAGATTGGATCTTTTCTCGTCAGCATTATTGGGGCGAACCCATTCCTTTGGTCCATTGTGCAAAATGCGGGATTGTTCCTATTCCAGAAAAAGAGTTACCTGTCGTTTTGCCTAATGTAAAAAATTATAAACCAACCGATTCAGGCGAGTCTCCTTTGGCCGGTATTACAAAATGGGTAAACACAAAATGTCCTAAATGTAAGGGACCTGCGAAAAGAGAGACTGACACAATGCCAAACTGGGCAGGTTCAAGTTGGTATTTTTTGAGATATATCGATCCACAAAACAGTAAAAAGTTAGCCGATCCAAAAAAACTAAAATATTGGTTGCCTATAGACTGGTACAATGGGGGGATGGAGCACACCACATTGCATCTTCTTTATTCTCGTTTTTGGCACAAGTTTTTATTTGATATAGGGGTTGTGCCAACAAGTGAGCCTTATGCCAAACGAACGTCGCATGGCATGGTTTTGGCCCAGGGAGGAGAAAAGATGTCTAAGTCCAGAGGAAATGTGGTAAACCCTGATGATATTGTTGACCTCTTCGGGGCCGATTCTGTTCGACTGTACGAAATGTTTATGGGGCCTTTCGACCAGGCCATATCTTGGGATTCAAACAGCATGGTTGGTGTTAAACGTTTCCTGGAAAAGGTATGGAGGATTCAATTTAAAGTAAGCAAAAAGGACAAGAATAATGCGCCTGCTAGCGCTTTATCTAACGATGCAATAAAGAAAGTCAGCGGCGATATCGAGTCGATGCGTTTTAATACGGCCGTAAGCAAGATGATGATTATGGCAAACGAGCTTGACAAACAGGAGATTGTCAGGTTGAATGACTATAACGTTCTTTTAAACATTCTTGCTCCGTTTGCCCCGCATATAACCGAAGAAATATGGGAAAAAACGGGGAGCAAAAAATCGATTCACCTAAACAAGTGGCCAACTTCGGAAGAGGTCGCTTCTAGCCAGGTAGTAAACATCGCTGTCCAGATAAATGGTAAGGTTCGTGGCACTGTTTCTTTACCAAATGGTATGTCTCAAGATTCAGCCATGGCTGCAGTCTTGGCTGAAGATTTTGTAAAAAGATGGGTCGGCAAAACACCTGTTAAGAAATTTATTTATATTCCGAACAGGGTGATAAATATTGTATTATAAATGTGTTGTAATTTATTGACTTTTATAACTCAAAATGTTAAAAATTAATCTATGAACACGAACATAACCAAGAAGCCAAAAACAAGTTTCAGTACGAAAAAGTTAACAAAAGAACTTTTAGCCTGTCTTCCAGAGAGGGCCAAAGACGTTATTGTTAAAAGATTTGGTCTTTTGGAAGGAGGGAAAAAGATGACCTTGGAAGCTATTGGTAAGCTTTATGGTATTACCCGAGAGCGTGTTCGTCAGATAGAAAACTTTTCAGTAAATTTAATCAGAAAGTCCGATGCGTTCGCCAAAAACAAAACAGTTTTTGATGAACTTCGCGGAATGATGAATGAGTACGGTGGCATAGTTAGTGAGCAAGAGTTTTTGGATCACGTTTCAAAAGATCATGAGACCCAGAACCATCTTTTGTTCTATTTGGTTATCGATGACCAGTTTTCGAGAATGAAAGAAGACGAGGAGTTTAAACACCGATGGAGTATCGATCCAGAGCTAAGCGAGAAAGTCCACAATTCATTGAAGGCTCTCTATACAAGCTTGTCAGAGGAAGACCTTGTTTCTGAAAGTGACATGATATTAAGATTTCTAGACCACCTTGGTGGAGAGGTTAAAGAACTCAGGGATGAAGAGATGGCCAGGAGGTGGTTGTCTATATCAAAAAAGATAAGCAGAAACAAGTTAGGAGAATGGGGTGTTGCTCACTCTCCAAACATAAAGACACGCGGAATTCGAGATTTGGCCTATTTGGTTTTGCGTAAACATGGATCACCAATGCATTTTTCCGAAGTAGCAAAAATAATAAGTGAAACTTTTGGTAGGCCAACGAATATTGCCACGTGTCACAATGAGCTTATAAAAGACAGCAGATTTGTTTTGGTTGGCCGTGGATTATACGCACTTAAAAAGTGGGGATACAGCCAAGGGACAGTTAGGGATATAATAAGATCAGTCCTTCAGGTGCATGGTCCTCTTTCAAAAGAAGAAATAATAAGAAAAGTTTTGCGAGAGAGATACGTCAAGGAGAATACAGTTTTAGTTAATCTCCACAATACAAAGCACTTCAAGAAGGACAAGGAAGGGAAGTATTCGTCTATAATATAGGATATGATCCTAACTTATCTGGAGGCCGGACTGGTTGATACAGCCAACAGTTTTGTTGACATGTTGGTTTATACCCTGCCTATAGGGCTGGTTGTTTTGTGTTTTCTGGCATGGTCATCTTACGTGAGGGCCTTGTTTTTATCTAAAGTTAAGTGGGTTCTGCTTGAGATAAAGTTGCCAAAAAATATATATAAGTCTCCTAAGGCAATGGAGATCGTCTTAACGTCTCTTTATCAAGCGGGGAATCCAAACTGGTACGATAGATATTGGGGAGGTAAGGTTCGTTTATGGTCGTCTCTTGAACTTGTCTCTATCGGTGGGGATGTGCACTTTTTTGTTCGTATAACCGATAAAATAAGAAATACAGTTGAGTCGCATCTTTATTCTCAGTTTCCAGGCTTGGAGGTACATGAGGTTGTTGATTATGTTTATAAAACAGATTACTTACGTTCTGGAGGCCAGGAGCTTTTTGGGGTCGAATATAAATTGTCGAAAGAAGACCCGTACCCGATAAAAACATATATTGACTATGGTGTAGATAAGGATCCCGCAAAGGAAGAATACCGAATTGACCCAATGGTTGCTACCTTGGAGTTTTTGGGATCCTTGGGGCAGAGCGAACAGGTTTGGATGCAGATTCTTGTTATGGCAGCCAAGTCTCGATTCTCTAAACAAGGGAAGTGGTTTGAAAAAGGTGATTGGAAAGAAGAAGCCAAGGTCATTGTAGATAAAATAATGAAAAGAGATAAAGAGAGCCGTGCCAAGGAACTTAGTTCGTCTATGGCGTCTCCTGGGGAGCGCGCGGTGGCAGAAGCAGTAGAACGAAGCGTTTCTAAGCTAGGTTTTGACTGTGGTATCAGAACTTTGTATATCGCCCCCAAAGACAAGCTTGATACTTCTAGAGTTGTGTCAATGGCCGGTGCCCTTAGACAGTACAACACGCTACATTTAAATGGTTTCAAGGGCTCGATCTCTACCCAATTTGATTGGTGGGAAGATCCTCTTGGGTGGAAATTAACGAAGAGAAAAAGGAATATTTTTAAGGCCTATTGTGAACGCGCTTTCTTTTATCCGCCTTTTGAGCGCAAACCGTTTGTTTTAAACACCGAGGAGTTGGCGACAATTTTCCACTTTCCTGGTCAAGTTGCGGAAGTGCCGACATTCGCTAGATTGGAATCCAAA
>JBAZWX010000074.1:0-4212 GCA_041660145.1 Minisyncoccota bacterium
AAGCTTTGGCCGGAATAATATACTGAAAAGCTTCGGCGGAGGAACCACCATAGATACCGTTTATATCAAAGGTTGGCCTGGCCGCGAGACATTCATCCAGAGAGAATTCACTTTCGCGATTAATTTTGTTTGCTCCGGCCACCTTCAAAAAATCTTCTTCTGAGTAATGGGCGGTTGCATAAATAGGTTTTTCCGAAACAAAAGAAACTACGCCATCATAAAAACCGGGAATAGAAATTTTGTTCCCCTCTCCTCTTAGATTCAATAAAATATTCGCGAGACATTCCGTTGCGTTAAGCACTCCGCCCCCAAATGTTCCGGAGTGAAGATTTATTTTTAATGTTTTTACCTCCAATTCCGCAGCCAAAATACCCCTATATCCATAACAAATTGAGGGGGTATTCGGAGCCACCATGTTTCCTGCACCTATCAAGACGGCGTCGGCGATCAATTTCTCTGAGTTATTTTTTATAAACCAAGGAAGAGCAACCTCGTCTGTTTCCTCATCGCAGTCAATTATGAATTTAATATTTATGGGCAGCTCGCCAAAAACTTTAAGGTAACTTTCAATACTCTTTATATAGGCAAACAGGTGGCCCTTGCTATCAGATATTCCCCTAGCAAAAATTTTCCCGTCACTGACTGTTAGCTTAAAAGGTGAAGTTTCCCACTCTTCAACAGGATCTGCTGGCTGAACATCGGCCTGAGAATAAATGAGAAGCGTGAATTTATTATTTGGATTTTTCCACTCAGCAAAAACTAGCGGGTCATAGGGTGTTTTTATTAGTTCAGACTTAAAACCTATTTTTTTAAAATGTTCCACCAACCAATTGGCAACTTCTATTATACTCTGGCTACCGTAAACTCCAGACCTGCTTATCGACGGGATGGCAACGTATTCTCCCAATTCTTTCAGCCACTTGTCTTTATTTTCTGTGATAAATTGGTCGATTTTGTCCATAAAAAAACACTTATATTATTGCTTTGATTATATCAGAACGAGAGCGTCCAGCCGAATACTATAAATCCATAACGCAGAAGAAATTGGTATTTCGTTAACTCCAGAAGAAGGCAAGCTCGTTTATCTCTCGAGATTGTTTACACGAGTCTTTTTCTTTTGAGTAATAGCGAGTTTGACACAACAGATACAGAACTTGTAGCCATTGCTATCGATGCAAAAATTGGATTAAGCAAGATGTGGAAAAACGGGTACAAGACTCCCATCGCCACAGGAATTAAAACAACATTATAGCCAAACGCCCAAAACAGGTTAAAACGAATCGTTCGCATTGTTTTTTTTGATAATATCACTGCCATCGCCACTGATTTTAAGTCTTTATTGATCAAAGTGATATCTGCGGCCTCAATAGCAACGTCAGTTCCACTTCCCATAGCAATGCCAACATCTGCTGCCGCTAAAGCTGGAGCGTCGTTTATCCCATCACCAACCATCGCTACCACTTTATTTTCTGCTTGAATTTTTCTCACCTCCGCCTCTTTTTGATCTGGTAACACTTCTGCAAGGACCCTATCGATACCCAAATTACGCCCTATGGCATTAGCCGTTCTTTGATTATCTCCAGTTATCATGACCACTTCGATGCCAAGCTTTTGTAAAGCGGCTAAACCATCTTTTGCACTTTGTTTTATAACGTCTGCAACAGCAATAAGTCCAACAAGTTGCCCATTGATAGCAAGAAGCATTGCTGTTTTTCCGTCATTTTCTGTTCTGATAATCTCGTCGTTAACCAACTTAACATCAACGCCTTCTTTGTCCACCAGGCGTCTGTTGCCCAAAATTATTCTACGGCCGTCAATAACACCTTCAACACCATGTCCAGGAATAGCTTTAAACTTTTCTACTTTAGATAAAATAAGCTTTTTATTTTCTGCTGCCTTAGAGATAGCTTCAGCCAATGAATGCTCTGATCCTTTCTCTATTGATCCAGCTAGTCTTAGTACTTCTTCTTTGGTTAGAGAACCAAACGCAAAGATATCTGTTACCTCTGGCTCTCCTTTTGTAAGAGTGCCGGTCTTGTCAAAGATAATTGTATTTATTTTATGGGCAATTTCCAAGCTCGCTGCGTCTTTAATGAGAATGCCATTCTCAGCCCCCCTGCCAGTTCCAACCATAATTGCGGTAGGAGTGGCAAGTCCCATTGCACAGGGACAAGCAATAATAAGAACGGCCACCATGTTAAGCAACGCAAACAACAAAGACGGAGTGGGGCCAAAGTCATACCAAATAACAAAAGTAAATGCGGCAAGTATCAGTACTACAGGAACAAAATAAGAAGATACTGCATCCGCGAGACGCTGAATTGGAGCCTTGCTTCCTTGAGCTTCCTGAACCAATTTTATAATCTGAGCCAGCATGGTTTCTTGGCCGACCTTTGAAGCCCTGAAGGTAAAAGTACCCGTTTTGTTCATTGTTGCACCCACAACATTGTCGCCACTGGCTTTATCAACCGGGATACTTTCCCCGGTAACCATGGACTCATCGACTGAAGAATCCCCCTCAACAATAACCCCATCAACGGGGATTTTCTCACCCGGGCGGACACGTACAATATCACCAATATTCACCTCGTCTATTGATATATCTATCTCTTTTCCATCTCTAAAAACCCTAGCGGTTTTTGCCTGGAGTCCAATTAATTTTTTAATGGCCTCGGATGTACCGGCCTTGGCTTTTGCCTCAAAGTAACGACCCAATAAAATTAGCCCGATTATAACTGCGGCTGTGTCAAAGTATGGCATGGGTTCTATCCCCACTTTAGTCACCAATTGAGGCAATACCGTTACAAAAACAGAATATATATAAGCTACGGTAGTTCCTATGGATACCAGTGTGTCCATATTAGCTGTTCTGTGTTTTAGGGCAGAAATTGCGGCACGATAAAAATCAAAGCCAGCCCAAAACTGGACGGGAGAAGCCAAAAATAATTGAACCCAAAAGTTTTTTAGAATAGCCGGAGCCGTTTCCATCAAGCCAGGAAAGCTTCCCCATAATATCAAACCACCCAATGTAAGACTAAAAATAACTTTTACCTGCAAAGCCCGAAGCTCTTTTTGTTTTTCTTTTTGATCTTCATCCTCCGTTTTTATCTCTTCATCTATAACGGCCTTGTAACCAACATTGGAAACGGCCGATGATAATTTATCCTCTGTAACTTTCAGCGGGTCATAAGTTACTGTCGCTTTTTCAGTTGCAAGATTGACAACTGCCTGTGACACACCATCCACCTCTTTTAGCGATTGTTCGATTACCATTACGCACGATGCGCAATGCATTCCCTTTACGGAAAAAGTTTTTTGTTGACTCACGTTATTATTTTACTATTTACGTCTAAAATTTATCGAACAATTATTTTTCCATGGTACATATTCATCCCGCATGAGTACACAAATTCGCCACTTTTCTCTGGCGTAATTTCGATAGTTACACTCTGATTAAGAGGTAACTGCTTACGAATTTTAAAATCGCCAAGAACAACTTCCTCAAGACAGCTTGATGGATCTTTTCTCAGAAAATTTAACTTAGTAGTTTGCCCTTTGTTTATTGATATAACCTCGGGAGAATAGCCGCCATCGACAATGATATCTATTGATCCAGAGATCACCTGAACTGCCTTTTCTTTTTTTGCCAGAAAAAACCAGTAAATAAATCCAGCGACAACAGCGCCGGCAAATGTAACTAAAATTTTATCTATGCTCATGTGTTTATAAATTATTTTTTAATCGCTTACTATGATCTCAATTAACTTTGACCCCATGCTACACGTTACATTAATGACCCCTGTTTCTGTTGGAGTAAAAATATTTTTACTGACAGTGCCATCCATCGGAATAGTTATATTATACTTCGGTATTACCCATATTGACATACACCCGCCAAGAGAAATTTTGTCATCTATTGTTAACTCAACGGGCACTCCCTTTTTTACAGAAAAGGAGTTGGGATATATTCCGCGCTCATTTGAAACTTCGATGTGTAATTTTTGAACTTCTGGACAACTGGAGATAGCGGGATTACACGTCGAAGTACTGGCTTGTTTTTCATCCAAGTCTATTTTTGCCCCAGTGATTCTCTTAATATTTGGAACAACATTAAATTGTGAGCCTCGCGTCATCATGCCCATACTGCAATTAAACGCGATAGTACCCGTCTGTGCTGGGGTAAAAATAATCGTGGTAACACCTTGCGGTGAC
>JBAZWX010000075.1:0-2852 GCA_041660145.1 Minisyncoccota bacterium
TTTTCGTCCAATCTGACACCATGCGGAAATATTCGCAAGCCGTTATGGCCGCTATTGATTCGGTTGTGGGAATAGAAAACCTAAAATCACACTACTTTCAATTCGCAGATGATCTTTTGCTGTCATTAAAAAATTTAGATAAAAACCTTGGCCCAAAAAATTTAGATAACTTTATAAAAAACTATACAAGATTTTGCGCCGGACTGTTTTTAACTTCGACAATTGGACGTGCTGGAATGTCCGAACTTTCAAGACTTCTTGGCAACAAAGGAATTCCAGAAGAAGACATACCAGAAACAATCGGCATCATAACATATCCAGACGACCACACCCCTCTCTTTAAATCACAATTAGACCTCCTGGTAATTGCCAAAAAAGTTCAACTAGAAAAAATTCCAGAGAAAGAAAAAAATGATCTCCTTGTCGATTGGCTAAACAGACACGGTTTTATCCCTGTAAGCTTTTGCGAAGATCCTTGGACAATCGATGACGCTAAAAATCAACTATCGGGACTGTTGCTAAAAGATTGTTCGGAAGAGTTAGAAAAATTCACAAAAAATCATGATGTCAAAATTCTAGAAAAACAGAAAAGACTAAACAAGCTTGGTGACGAGAAAATTAATATTTTATCCAAGGCGTTGGCCGAAGGAACCTATCTAAATGAGTTTAGAAAAAACATTTTTAGCCAAGTATCGTTAGGTTACAGAAATATCTTTGCTCAAATTGCAAGGTTGGGGGGCTCAGACAACTGGCGTGACTGTTTCTATCTAACTCCCGATGAAATGCGATCATTATTAGAAGGCGCCAACTTCAAAATCAGCGAGATTATTCCCGAAAGATTAGCGGTAGGTTTTTATACCGACACAAATGGCATAAGCCATATGTTGGGAGAAAACGACCTTAAAAAATTTGTTGAATTTATAAACGTGACATATGGCAACTCAGCTACAATAAATCCAGAAGACATTAAAAAAGAGGTCAAAGGCTTTTCGGCAAGTAAGGGAAAAGTTATTGGTACTGTAAAGGTAGTTTTGTCTACAAAAGACTTTTGCAAAGTTAATCCCGGCGACATTCTTGTAACAACCATGACATCGGTAGATTTTGTCCCTGTCATGGAACGCGCCGCCGCATTTGTCACAAACGAAGGGGGCATAACATCTCATGCCGCTATAGTAGCGCGTGAAATGAATAAACCTTGTATCATCGGTACAAAAATCGCCACGCAGGTTTTGAAAGATGGAGATGTGGTTGAGGTAAACGCCGACAAAGGGACCGTGAAAATAATTAAACACGCCGGTGAGCAATAATACGAAAAAGTAATAAAGTAGAATTATATAATTAACAATTAGTTTTGCACCAAATTAACATTATTAAATAGCGCCATGAGTAAAATAAAATTTGTAACATTATCGATCCTCTTCTTGGGGATTATCGTACCGCAAGCCGCCCACGCCGAATCATTTTTTGGACGGATCTTGGGCCAGTTTTTGCCTTCAAATAATCAGCTAGCGGCAACAAACGCCAGCCAAGGAGAAGCCGCTTGCAACGGTTTTTCTTGGGACAATATGCGCCTAGCACCAGATGCCCAAGGGAGTGAAATGTTTGTACGATATGACAAACAGCTTGGAATGACAATCTACGGCCTCGAAGGCATAACTTACTACACAGTGGGAGAAAATGAAGAAAGAAGTTTGAACGCCGGATATAGAATAACAATAAAAAATGGAAGCGACACTGCTAGTACTCCAGTTAAATACAACTCATCCGAAATTGGTCTCTCTTCAGTTCCAACTTCAGACATAGGCGCAGACGACAATTCATCAATTTATTGTTCTACTCTCAACTCAGGAAATTTAACGCTCACACCAAAAGCAAAAGGTGGCTCGATCGAAAAAACTGCTCCAGCCGCTTCACGAAAAATTACTGTTGCCGCATGGGCTAAGTCTGACTCTGCACACACCACGTGGAATGAGTACGGCTGGATAACAAGTTACCGCGACAAATCCGGATTCATTATTCATCCTTGGCCAGGAACAAAAAGAGTCTCCTATTATCTTTATGATGACTCAGCGACACCAAAACTTACCTTGCTTGGAGAAGTTGTTCCACAAGATATTACCAAATGGCACCATTACGCTCTCTCTTATGACGGAACAACCGCGGCAATCTACCTCGATGGTGTTACTCAAAAAACAACTAAAGTAAACATATCTCGCGGAAAACAAGGCAAGGCGGGAAGCACTATAAAGATAGGAAAAGATGACTTTGGCGCTCGTTACGGTTCTGGAACAGTCGGACAAGTAGATTTGTGTAATGGAGTAGGAACCGCCAGCGACACAAACAGTGTTGCCGCCATTTATAACCGAACAAAAGAAAATTATATTAACACCGCCTCTTCAGTGACGCTCCCAATACGTGGAAAAGATGAGGAAGTAATACCGGCAGGAAGCCCGATCCACCCAATAACAGATCTCCCGAATTTAAGGACTGGGCTTGTTGCAGAATGGGAGTTTGACAACACTTCTGGTGCAGATAGTTCCGGAAACAATGTCACTGCCAAATTAAACAACGCAACGATTGCATCATCTGCCCTATCTCTTAGCGGGACCAATTACGCAAGCGCGCAAGACACAACCTCCAATCTTGGCATTACCGGAGATATGACACTCTCGGCCTGGGTAAATGTAAAAGATTTCCACACTTACCGCGGACTTGTCTCAAAATCAATAGGCAATCTTCCTAACCCTTACGACTGGTATCTTAAAACTTCAAGTGGAGTTCCCACCCTGTATATCGGCAATGGAAAAAGTTTTGGGCGTATAGACGCCAACAGCGCCCCGACCACAGGTGAA
>JBAZWX010000075.1:2862-4127 GCA_041660145.1 Minisyncoccota bacterium
GGCAACACATCGCTGTTACAATATCTGGCAAAACCATTACTCACTACCTTAACGGACGAGAAAATGGAAGTGGAGCATTAGACACCCCAAGAGCAAACAACGACCAAAAACCACTTTACATTGGCACCCGTGACGACAGATTTACACAAATGAGTGGGCTTATGGACGACGTTCGCGTTTATAATCGCGCACTTTCCGCCAAAGAAATAACAGGTCTTGCTAATTCGTCACGATAAAGAGATAAACTGTTGATGACTAATGGCCATGTCGCTGGAAGAAATATTAAAAAAAGATTGGACACTCCTTGTAACCAGACCTTACACTCTTTTTGGTACTTCTCTTTACCAGCGCTGGTTTGACCCGAAACAAATAAATGACCTTTTTGGTGTTTCTATTCCGGACAACCTATATATAGAAGAACGTCCAAATTCTATACGTAGGTATGTTTTAAAAGACCAATTAGATAAATTCTCCGAATCAATTGACAAAATTATAAAAAACGACCGGGAACGTGCAAAAGATATTTTCAAAAAGGGGTTAGCACTGGGAGAACAGGCAAAAACATATTTAGACGACCCCCCTTTCGATAATCTAGAAAAAGCCGTGAACTTTTTGGTTGATTTAACTCTTCATGCGACCGTTTTTTCCTATTTTGGATATCCGGTTGCCAAAGAGGTAAACGACGTCGAGCTTTTAGATCTGGCAGAAAAACTACGAGGAGTTTCTTACTACTCTCAAGTTATAGAAAAAATTATTGAGCCTTTGGCCCAAAAAATGGCTGGCGAAAATTATAGTTTTCTCACTCTCACGGAAATCAGCAGCGGAAAATACGACATTGCGAAAAGCAGAAAAAAAGAATCGGTTGAAGGCAAAAAGTTTATTTATTCAATGGTGGGTGGTACAGAACTGGTAAGCTACGTTACAAACACAGAGTCCGTCATAAAAAATCTCGAGCAGGCTGACCCGTCGGCCCATGGCTGGCAATTATACTTCTCCAGACCACATACTCTTTTCACAGCATCCTTATGGCAATTGTGGTACGAATCTCCAGAGACCAAAAAAATACTCGACGTATTAATGCCAGACGCCATACTAAAAGAAGAACCGCTCGGACAAGTTAATTATTATGTAAGACCCGACCAACTCGACACATTCAAAAACAGCTTCAAAAAAATGCTGGCCGAACATCCAGATAGCTGTTTTGAGGCCCTTAAAATCGCTGGAAAATATAACGAGGAAGCAAAAGAATATGTGGAAGGAAAGAA
>JBAZWX010000076.1:0-4090 GCA_041660145.1 Minisyncoccota bacterium
TCCATCAGGTGACAAATCTGGCAAAAAGAAGTTCCAGAGAGTGTGCTTAGAAAAGCAATCTCTTTGAACGAGAAAGAGATAAGTAGTATTTCTCCTGCTGGTTCAACAACCGATCCAAATGCCGCTTCGAAAGACGACGACGATGACCCTATAACTGAGTGGGAAAATTAATTTTTGATCATGAAAAAATCTAAAAAAGTTTTAGTTACCGGCGGGGCTGGTTTTATAGGATCACATCTATGCGACTTTCTTGTAGAAAGAGGTGATGAGGTTGTTGCCGTAGATAATTTTTTCACTAGCAGCAAACAAAATGTTGCGCATTTGTTGTCACGTCCGAACTTTGAATTAATAAGGCACGACGTGACTTTACCTTTTTATATTGAGTCCGTCGACGAAATTTACAACCTCGCTTGCCCGGCCTCACCAGTACATTACCAGCACAATCCGGTGCACACCATGAAAACGTCTGTTATGGGGGCGATAAATATGCTCGGTCTGGCCAAGAGAATCGGGGCAAAAATTTTGCAGGCTTCCACATCAGAAATATATGGCGATCCTGCTGTTCACCCGCAGATAGAAAGTTATTGGGGGAATGTTAATCCAATAGGTAAGCGTGCCTGTTATGACGAAGGAAAAAGATGTGCGGAAACACTTTTTTTTGATTATCATCGACAACACAAAATGCCTGTTCGTGTCATACGTATTTTTAACACTTATGGTCCGCGTATGGCCGAAAATGACGGTAGAGTTGTTTCTAACTTTATAATCCAGGCGCTTAACAACGAACCAATAACTTTACACGGTGATGGTTCACAAACCAGGTCTTTTCAATATGTAAGTGATCTTGTATCTGGGATGGTTAAGATGATGGAGAATGAGGTCAACTTTATTGGCCCGGTTAATTTAGGAAATCCTGGAGAGTTTACGATAAAAGAATTGGCCGAAAAAATAAAAGAGATGACAGGGTCTAAAAGCAAAATAGTTTATAAACCGTTACCATCTGATGACCCTTGCCGCCGTAAGCCAGATATCTCTTTGGCTCAGAAAAAACTTAATTGGAAGCCGAAAGTGAAGTTAGAAGATGGTTTGGTAAAGACGATAGATTATTTCAGAAAGGTAATTAAATGAGTCCGAAAAAGAAAGTTTTGATTTTTTCTTTTGCTTATTATCCTCACATGAGCGGGGCTGAATTGGCTGTACGTGAAATTACAGATCGTATAGTTGATGCCGATTTTGACCTCGTGTCTTATGATCTAGATGGCGAGCTAACAAGAGACGAACAGTTTGGAAATGTCCACATATATAGGATAAAAAGTTTCAGTAAGTATTTATATCCGATAAAATCTTTTTTTCTTGCCTGGAAATTGCAAAGGAAAAATAACTATTCCTGCTATTGGTCTATGATGGCAAATGCGGGTTTCGTTCCGATGTTTTTAAAGTTTGTCTTTCCAAAAACCAAATTTGTTTTAACTCTTCAGGAGGGTGACCCAATCCCACAAATCAAAAGAAGAGTCTGGTTCGTCTATCCTTTTTTTAAGATGATTTTTAGGAGAGCCGATTTGGTAACAGTTTTATCTAATTACCTTGCCGGCTTTGCTAAGGATATGGGTGCACAGAAAATAGAGATAATTCCCAATGGAGTTGATTTCAACAATTTTGTTTACTCAACTAAAAATATAGATCCAAAAGGTAAAATTGTTTTGGTTACCACGGGCCGTCTGGAAAAAAAGAATGCCCTGGATGACATAATAAAAGCGCTCAAGTTTTTACCCCCTAATTTTGTTTTCAAGTCTGTAGGCGCCGGAACGGAAGAACAAAGTCTGCGATCTCTTGTTTCTCAGCTTGGTCTTGAAAGTCGAGTCGAATTCCTAACTTGGGTCAGTCATAAAGAGCTTGGAAAAATTTTGTCGGAATCTAATATTTTTGTGAGGCCATCTTTAACAGAAGGGTTGGGCAGTTCCTTTATAGAGGCTATGGGGGCGGGGCTTCCGATCGTTGGTACTCCTGTAGGGGGCATTCCTGATTTTCTCGAAGACGGGGAAACTGGAGTTTTTTGCCGTGTTGGAGATCCGCGAAGCATCGCTGATGCTGTTTTGAAAATTGCGAATAATCAAGAAATGGCCAAACATTTATCCGAAACAGCTTACAACCTTGCAAGGGAGCGTCACGACTGGAAGAATATAAGTGATAGATTTAATAAAATTTTTCTTGGCATAAATGGATAAAATAAATACAGAGGCAATAAAAGAAAAAACGAAAGCGGCGATGTCTGTGGCTAAAAAACATCGTCTTATTGTTAGATCTTTCACTTGCGGTGCCATTGCCGTAATCGGGCCGGATATGATTTTGCTGTATGTCCTGGCCTATGTAATAGGCGTGTGGTATCTGTATGCATCTGTTATTGCTTATATAACCTCAGTTTTGATGAGTTTTTTCCTACAAAAGTTTTGGGCGTTTAAGGATAGTTCTTTGGAAGGTGTTCATGGGCAGTTCGCGATGTTTGTAGGTGTTGTTATCCTGGATGTTTTCTTAAACACTTCCTTGGTTTTTTTCCTCGTGGAATTTTTGAACAGTTGGTATGTACTAGCACAGGTGTTATCAGCTTCGTTTATTGGTGCACTTAACTTTATCGTCTATTCGGCGATAGTATTTAGAAGATATAAACCAGGTGACAAACCAAGAATACTGATAGCAGCTGGGATTTTTCCACCAGACATAGGTGGGCCTGCGATTCACACTTTTCAGTTTGTGAAAGAGTTTACTAAGGCCGGAATAGAGACTGGTGTCGTGACATACTCGAATGTTCCTCGAGATGAAAAATTTGACGGTTCCTACAACATTGAAAGAATACAAAGAAGATTTTGGGGATGGTACCACTTAAGTTATTTGTTTTGGCTCTCGCTGCATCTTTTTAACTACGACATCATTTACGCGCAAGATGTCAGCGCGGCTGGCGTGCCAGCCTTAATAGCAAGGGAGATTGCCAACAGGAGATTTTTTATCAGGATAGGGGGCGATCTTCTGTGGGAAAGAGTTTTCCTGGCCGGCAAAACAAAATCTTCTGCGCTTGAGTTTTATTCCAAGAAAGAATACAAAAGTTATCCCTTCTTTTGGGTCCATCGCTTCGTTATTCGCAGGGCAGAAAAAATAATTGTTAGTGCAGATATCCTTTTTGACATATACACAAAATATTATGGCTTGTCTGCCGATAGGGTTGTCGTTGTGCCTAATCCAGTGATTCAAAACATTGACACAGAAGACCGCGCACACGAGTGCCATTCCGGAAAAACAATTCTTTTTGCCGGACGCTTTGTAAATTATAAAAATTTAGATGTATTAATTGAAGCTTTTTATGAAGTGTCAAAAAATGTTCCTGATGCCAGACTTTTATTAATTGGGGCTGGCCCGGAAAAAAGTAATTATGAGAAACTTATTTTTAAGCTTAACATTGCAGATAAGGTAGAAATCATTGACGCAGTTAGCCATAATCAAATATTTAGTTATATAAAGGAGTCGTCACTTTGTGTTGGTCCAGCCCTGACAGAATTTAATCCTAATTTTGTATTAGAGTGTGTATCTGCAGGGAAGCCGATACTTCTTAGCAAAGAAAATGGCTTAACGATAAAACTTCCTGATGATTTTTTGTTTGATTCCCGCAGCAAAAATGAGTTGGCAGAGAAAATGGAGAAGTTGTTACGCATAAACCCACAAATGAGTTCAATAGTTGGTGAACTGGAAGAGTATGCCCCGTCGTGGGATGATATTATAGATAAACATCTTTCAATTTTTAAATCATGATATCAGTTTTAATGATAAGTCGTGACCCACTGGCCTTGGAAAGCGGGAGCGCGGTATATGAAAGGATAAAAGAATACGGGGCCCTTTTTTCTAGCCTTACAGTGTTTGTTTTGGTAATGGGTAAATCAAGATCCATGGTGCCTCTTACCGTTTCTGAAAATACCAAAATTTATCCGATATCCATTTCGTTACTTAACTATTTATTGGTTCCGTTTAAGATAGAAAAACGATTGATCGAGGCCGGGCTATCTGTAGATGTGGTTACTACGCAAAATCCATTTGAGGCCGGTTT
>JBAZWX010000077.1:0-3966 GCA_041660145.1 Minisyncoccota bacterium
CGGAAGACTTCTCATGTGTCTAAGCCCTCTGTTGCATTTTATGTCTTTCAGTCTTTTAACATTGGCAGCAACTTCTCGTTTCAAATCTCCCTCAATTTTAAATCCTTCTATTATCTCTTTTATTTTATTTTCTGTTTCCGTACTCAAATCTTTTGGTCGCGCACCGTAGTCGACGCCGACCTTGTCCAAAATCATATGAGCCTTACTTCGGCCAATACCATAGATCGCCGTAAGCCCTATCTCTATCCTTTTTTCTTCTGGAATTGTTATACCCGATATTCTCATATAAAAAAATATTAGCCTTGTCTTTGTTTATGCTTTGGTCTGTCACAAATTACATAAATTCGCCCTTTCCTTTTGGCGATTTTACATTTGTCACAAATTTTTTTTACAGATGATCTAACTTTCATTTTTTCTTTTATACTCTTCTTACTATTCTTCCTCTTTGGCCGTACTGATCAAGGACAACCCTGACACGATCTCCAACCAAAACCTTGATCCTATTGACCCTCATCTTGCCCGCTAGATACGCCAAAACAATTTTTCCGCCTCCAATATCAACACGAAACATCATGTTGGGAAGTGCCTCGATGGCCACTCCTTCGGCTTCCGTGTCAATTGGTGGTTTATTCTCTTGGCTTACCATAAATCGCGCTGCAACATCATATCAGATTATCGTATTTAAAGTCAATAGCCCCGAATAAAAACGGTCAATTTACGATAAATCTCTTACTTTATACTATTAACTCTTTCTATGGAGATCTTAGAAACGTCTGTCGGAAAGTTCAAAAGCCAAAACGGTCTAACGCTTGCTTCGGCCCTTTCTATCATTGGAAATTCTGTAAAGACACTCTGATAACCGCTCTTCTTCGCACCAGACAATTTAGACTTCAATAAGTTCTCGTCAAAGTTCCATACCGCTTTAGATTTGCCGGTTACTCGGAAAGAAATATTGGTTAGATTATTCCAGTCTAGATTTTTCTTTCCAATTAGAGAAAATCCGAGCGTTTCTAAACCATCTATGGTTATATCGTCACCTGCATAGTTAGCTATTTTTTTCTTAGCAAGAACATTTTTGAGAGCAGCTTTATCAATGATTATACCAACCAGTGTTGATTCAGCTTCCACATCAAAAGAAACGCCATTAGCTTTTGTGTATATCTCGTCTTTGTTGTTTGCAGAAGAAATAAACGAACCGTCATCGTAAAACACAAAACCATCGGGAGTTTCTGCTTTAGCCTTTCTCAAAAGACTCTCCTGTAAACGCTGTTCTAACATCGCCATGGCATTATCCATATCTTTTTTGGAAGCTGTTTTAACCTCACCAACAAAACCACCACTTAATTTTTCTGAGAGATTGGCATAAACCTTAGAATACTTATTCGTTCCGGCCAAGCCAGGCAAAGACATTTTTAGCGGGCCAGTTATGTTGTAAGACTGACCAGGTTTGTCTGCCAGCACAGCTGCGTCCACATTTCCTGCCACCAACTTTCCATTGACCAACGACGCCGCAGGAACAGTGACCGCCTTTGTTAGACGATAAACTTTTCCATTAGACTCCAACCTTGTTTTTACTATTAATTTCTGAGATGCCGTAAGTTCGTTATATAAAGTTACCTGCCCAGAAGCCTGTTCTTCCACTTTTCTTGTTTCGGTAAGCGGAACCCCGGCCGAATCTTTTTCAGAAAGTTTTATTGTCTCAAACTTTATCATCTCTGGATTTATATTGTCGGTTTTGTTTGTCGCCAGGATAACATCATCGATGTCCATACTTGCCTCTGTCGTGGTAACCTTAACGGCGACGTTGGCAAAAGCCCAAGACACAACAAAAAATGCTCCGACCAAAATCACCAAAGCTATTATTGTATAAATAACGATTTTTTTATTCATTTTGTTTTTATGGGTTCCAAAGTTTTTTGGTATGCTCGGATGACGAGTTAAAGTCGATCCAGACACTGCCGCTTCGGATGCGTGAGTTACCTTTTTACTAAATTTCAAATCCTGAACCTTTTTTCTAAGCATACAAGTTACCAAACTATTATAGCAGCCAGGATTTTATTTTTTCTAGCTTATCCACAAAAATGGCTTCGATCGTCATAAAAACGTCTCCTGCCTGACCGTGACAAAACTTTTCCATGAACTTACTAGGTATTACCATTGAAAACGGCTCTTTATTTAGTGCAAGAAACTCTCCAAATTTATCAGACTTCAAATATTCGACAAAAACAGGAGAAACATCATCGTCAGCGACTAAATAAAAGGCCTGTGGTAACAGTCGTTTATCTGACAAAACTCCCAAGGCCTTTTTTAGATTGTCGGTAAATTTCAAACGCGTATCTTCCATTGCTGCTAAAATTTTTTGATCAGACGCCGAATTCGCCTGTTTTTCTGTATACATTCTTACAAGAGAAAGGGCTTGAGCCTTGCCAACAGAAAAACGTTCTGAGATAGCACGGATCAGACTGTTTTTACCAACCGGAAACGAAAACAATCCTGAGATAGAATTTTCTCTGCAAACAACCACTTCGGTAAGTTCGCCTCCGATGTCTATAAACACAAAATTGTTATCATGCAGCAAGGTGTCACTTACAACGTTAAAGCCAACGAATGGAAAAGAATGGACAATCGGCACTATTCCTGCATAAAATTTTCCAACCACAGTACTTATGCCAGAAATAAAGTCCCGTGACGCCATTCCTATGTAAGCAGTTATGTCCAAATCGTGCGCATATTTGTCGTATGGATTTTGCGTTCTGTACCCGTTTAAACAAATGCGAGGTATTTTGCTTTCAAATACAACATTATCGTTCTTTTTTTCTTCCAGACTCTTTTCAAATATTTCCGTCTTATACTTTTCTACGTCTATTTTTATCAGCTCATCTACAAAATTTTTTGTAACATAGAAAGGTACATCTTTTTGAATATGAAGACGGCGTAGCGACGGGAGAAATAAGTGTGATGCCAAAAAAACATGAACCGAACGAGGGTAAAGCTCTCCGCTTGCCTGCCGCGTAACTTGACTTAAAACATTCTCTATCGTTTTGAAGGTATTGGAAATAAGATCTTCGTGATCGAGCTTTTTGCGAAAAGGCATATCTTCCCGCGCAGAAACAACAATACGGGGTGCGTCTTTTTTATCAATAACAACCAAAGAAGCCCCAACACTGGAACTACCAACATCTACAACAACTGTCGCATGCTCTTTACGACCGCACCAAAACATCATACTAATATTGTAGCACGACAAAAAAAGCAGTATTCCCCAGTTGTTTACTATTCCAGGATGGCCTTTATTCTCCTTACGCCAGCAGAGCAGGCTTCCTCTTTTTGGATTTTAAAGTGGCCAAGTTCTGAAGTATTAGAAACGTGAGGGCCACCACAAATTTCATAGCTGAACACTCCCCTGCTTTCGTCTCCAATCTTATAGACCTTCACGCTGTCACCATATTTTTCACCGAACTGTCCAATCGCGCCTCTTGATCTGGCCTCGTCGATCGGTAATATTTCAAAAGAAACAGGAAAGGCTTCTGCAATTTTTTGGTTTACCAAATCTTCTACCTTTTTCTTTTCTTGATCTGACATTTTTGACGGATGAGAAAAATCAAAGCGAAGGCGTTCTGAGGTAATATTACTTCCCTTCTGAGCAACATGTGAGCCCAAGACTTGTCTTAGGGCAGCCCCAAGCATGTGTGTAGCTGTATGATATTGTGTCGTTTTCTCGGTGTGCTCAGCCAATCCTCCTTTAAATTTTCCAGCGGAAGCAGTACGAGATAATTCCTGATGTTTTTTTATACGTTCATTATAATCATTTATATCGACAGACAAACCGCGTTCTTTGGCAAGCTCCAAAGTCAGTTCGATAGGAAAACCGTACGTGGTAAAAAGAACAAATGCTTCTTCCCCGTTTATGTTACCTCCGGCCATTTTCTCAAACATTTTCATACCACGCGACAAAGTCTCTCTAAA
>JBAZWX010000078.1:0-3882 GCA_041660145.1 Minisyncoccota bacterium
GTTTTGTAGCATGGCTAGTGGCTAAAAAAATAAAAGCAGGTCTTCAGCTGCAGGTGCACACAGATCTTTTTAACGAGAATTTTAGCAAAAAGTCTTTGTCGAATATTATAAAAACAGATATGGCGAAATTTCTTTTGTCCCAGGCTAGTGGAATACGCGTGGTGTCTGAGGGGATAGCCAACTCGATAAAAAAAGAGGTTAACACGAAGTCTGAACCATTTGTGCTGCCAATTTATGTCGACGTGGCCGCTATATCATCGCATGTACCACTTGTTGATCTAAAGAAAAAGTATGGTTTTTCGAAAGTTGTTTTAGTTGCCTCGCGATTTTCTAAGGAAAAAAATCTGCCTCTCGCCGTAGAATCATTTGCGCGAGTTGCGAAAATTTTGCCAGATGTCTGTATGGTTATGGCTGGTTCCGGGGTGGAGGAAGAAAACGTTAGAAACCTTGTGCGGAGATTAGATTTGTCGAAGAGGGTGTTTTTGGAAGGATGGTCAAATGATGTTTATTCTCTTCTTAAAACATCTGATGTTTTTTTGCTTACATCGGAATATGAAGGATACGGCATGACTATAGTTGAAGCCCTGGCCGCAGGTTTACCCGTAGTCTCGACCGATGTTGGAGTGGCGAAAGAGGCCGGCGCGATTGTTGTAACTAAAGACGCACAAGAAATTTCCAATGCCATGCTGAAAATACTTAAAGGTGAAACCGGGTCACAAAAATTAGCCGCTCGTTTCAGATCATCAAAAGAAGAGTATCTTCAAAACTTCAAAAAATCTATGGAAATTTGTACACAGCAAAACTAACCAAGTAATGTTATAATTTGCACATAGAAATAAAACGAAATAAAAATGGCTAATATAAAAAGTTTTTGGTCTGAATTATCTAAACCAAAGAAAGTTTTGGTTTATATGGTCGCGGTAGTTATTATTTTGGTTTGGCTTGCACTTCCGCTGTTTGTTGGCGGAATAATGGCCTGGAATTGGATATCTTCGTCGGTATTTGGGTCTAGCTCCAGCGCGCTTGATATCGGATCTTATTCTGTTTCTTCAGAAAGGTCTTTTAGTACAAAAATGATGGCGCCAAGCGCTGCCCCAATGATGTCTGGGGCTGGTTATGGCGGTGGGGCTGACGCGGCTGCCGTTTCTGCTGACAGAAGTATCATAAGAACAGGCTCTCTCAGTTTGTTGGTAGAAAAGGCCGAGGTTGCCGTTGACCAGATAAAAGATATAACAAAGACAAAAGGAGGCTTTGTTGAAAGTGCGAACATTTACGACGGCGACATTTATCCTGTTGACTACAAAACTCCTGTCAAAACAAAAAATGCCAGTGTCACCATAAGAGTTCCAGAAAAGTATTTTGATGACACAATGAAGGCGATCAAGGACTTGTCGATAAAGGTGAACAACGAAACTATTGGAGCAAGTGATGTGACCGACCAGGTTTTTGACATGAATGCCAGGCTAAAAAATATGAAGGCCGAAGAATCACAGTACCAGGCAATTATGACCAAGGCCACTAAGGTGGAAGATATTCTCAACGTTGCTTCTCGTTTGGCTGATGTGCGCGGCCGCATAGAAAGTTTACAAACCCAGATTCAAAATGTCGGTAAACAGGTTGCCATGTCGTCTATTAACATAAGTTTACAGTCAGAAGCGAGTGCTGATTTGGTCAGTAATACATGGAGACCACTTTCTGTGGCCAAGCAGGCTTTGCAAGACCTACTTAGTGGCTTAACCGATCTGGTTGACGCCCTTATAAAGTTCTTGATAGTAATACCTATTTATATTCTCTGGTTGGTTATCTGGATCTTGGGTCTATGGGTTGTCTGGAAGTTGTTGAAGTGGGTTAAGAATAAACTATTTTAAAACGAACCATATTAAATTAACACTATGTTTACACTAACAAATATTATTATCGCGATAGTTGTCCTGGTTGTCTTGTGGTTGATCTTAAGTTATAACCGTCTGGTTACACTCTCGTACCGAACAGACGAAGCGTTGTCTGATATAGATGTTCAGACAAAGAGGCGATACGATTTGATTCCTAACCTTGTAAACACCATTAAGGGATACATGGTACATGAGCAAGGCACCTTAGAAAAAGTGGTTCAGGCCAGGAACCAGGCCATTAACACAAGTAAATTGGCAGAGAAGGGCCAGGCCGAGGACATGTTAAGTGGCGCCCTAAAATCTATTTTTGCCCTTTCAGAGTCTTACCCGGACCTAAAAGCTAATCAAAACTTTTTATCTCTTCAGCAAGAACTGGCTGATACCGAGGATAAGATTCAGGCATCAAGGAGGTTTTACAACGGAAACGTTAGAGACCTAAATACCAAAATTAGCCATTTTCCATCTAATATAGTTGCTTCTGTTTTTGGCTTTTCGCAGAGAGATTTCTTCGGAATTGAAAACGCACAAGAAAGCAAGCCGGTTACGGTTGGATTTTAGTCCATTACTGCGATGATTTTGTCGCGGTTTAAATTGAAGACAGAGAATTTCTTTTGGTATGTTTCGGTTTTGTCTGTAGCTGTTTTTTTGCTGGTTGGTATCACATCGACCTCTTTTGCCGCGTCAGAAGTTAGCTCATCAGAACAAGCGGCAACTGGAAGTCGCTCCTATATTTATAAAAATATAGATATAGTTTACAAGGTTAACACGGACTCGACTGTTGATGTTGCGGAATACCTGACATATAAATTTACAGGTGAATATCATCAGGGATGGAGAACGATCCCCCTTAATGGGGTTGGTGAAATATTGAATGTTAAGGTTGTCGATGCTGCTACCGGGCAACCTCTTAGCTACTATTATTTTGAGCTGGATAAAACGAAGCCGAGTTCTTGGGGTTATTACACCACCAAAAACACAAAAGATAAAAATAAAGTCGAGTCCCTTAATATTATTTGGTACTACGATGCCAAGGATACAGAAAAGACCTGGATTGTAAAATACAAAATGCATGGATCTTTGGGTTTTTACAAAGACCACGACGAATTTTATTGGAATGCTTTTACAGATTACGATGTTTTGGTCGGCGCGTCGAACGTTTTTGTTCTTTTGCCAAAGAAGTTAGCTGATTCTGAAGTAAAGTTGAAAGTTTGGCGTAGTCTTAGGCCATCGACATTCGGTGCTTCACTGGTTAATTCTCAGAGGGCTTACTTAGCAATGGGGCTTCCGGAAGATTTTGCAACGGTTTTGTATAGGAAAAATATAGCAAAGTTTGAAGCCGAAAAAGAATATTATACTCCAAGATCGGTGTGGTTTTCGTCGGGAGATGATTACAAAACAAAGACGCAGAATGAGTTGGCGGCCCCCGTGGAGTCGAAGCTAAAAAGTCTTCTAGGTACCTCAAGTGAGAATTTGGACATTACAAATTTCGGCATAGCCGCTTACTCGGCGGTTGATTTTCCCGCGAAAGAAAGATTTACTGTTTATCTGGGTTTTCCAAAATCTATAGTTAATCAAGGTGCTTTTTGGGTAGATTTTGTTGTACAAAAACTTAAAAATGGGCATGTGCTCGGCCTACTCCTTTTATCTTTGACCTTGATACTTGTTCTAAGGCATTGGTACTTTGCAGAAATTTACAAAAAGGGAAGAGGAGTCATTGTTCCTGAGTATGAGCCACCGATGGGTTTGACGCCGGCAATTGCAGATATTATTCTTCGTGAAAAGCCGTCAAGTAAAGCCATACCGGCCACAATAATAGATCTTGCTGTCCGTGGCTTCATCACGATAAAAGAGGATCATGTTCCTTTTTTCCAGCGTCCCCAAATGAGTATTGGTGGGTTATTTACTGTGATATTTCTATTGCCGGTCAGTTCGGCAACTTTTGTTGGCGCTTATCTTTTGTATAAATTTTTTGAAGGGGCGAAAGATAATA
>JBAZWX010000079.1:0-3868 GCA_041660145.1 Minisyncoccota bacterium
CATCGTCGTCGTCTTTCGAAGCGGCATTTGGATCGGTTGTTGAACCAGCAGGAGAAATACTACTTATCTCTTTCTCGTTCAAAGAGATTGCTTTTCTAAGCACACTCTCTGGAACTTCTTTTTGCCCAGATTTGTCACCTGATGGAGCCGCCTTTTGCTGTGCTTCCCTGACCCAACTTGGAACATACGGGAGAGAATGGTTAGTGACCTCTTCTTTCACAGGTTCGGTAACTTTGGCCGGGGCAATCGGTGGTGGCACATCTTGATGTACTTTCGGCTCTTCAGGGACGTCGCGCTCTTCCTTGATATCTTTATTATCGCTAGTACCACTGTTCTCTATTAATGGTTCCTCCAGGTCAACTTCTTCAACTGTTTTGTTATCCTCACCATCATCGTTGTCGTCATCGGAAAGGTTGTCATCAAAATCATTTTCTTCGTCGTCACCACCCAAGATCCTCTCTTCTTTTTCAAGCTCTTGTTCTATTTTTGCGACTTTATCTACGCCGTCTATAACTCTACGGTCGTCATCTTCTTCGTAATCAAACTCGCTCTTCTTAGGAAGACTTATTTTAACCTTTTCTTCCTTATTATCGATCTGATTAGTGCTAAGTGCTTTACTCAGGGCGCCCTTGAGTGCTTCTAAGTTCTGTTGCCTACTCTCGGCGACTGGTTGTGGCCTAACAAAACTTTTACTCGTGCTCCCTCCAAGATCTTTCAGAGACATTCTGGGCTCCGGAGTGCTTACGTTAGAACGTCCACTGTTTTGAGTGCTGGCTTGAAATCGGTCCTGTCTTACGGGCTGCGGAGAAAGTTTTCGGTCTCTGTCTCCACCAATTTTTTTATTATCAAAGCGAGAGCGGTCAAAACTTCCGGTCATAAATGAGCTAGGTCGTTTTTCCCCGCCATCAGTTTTGTCTCCCGCTATCCCAGCCCCTTTAAAAGCTCTGGCAAAAGAAACACTCTCCGGTTTGTCGCCACCCTCCCCCTCTCTCCTTGTAACTGCCCCGCCCGGTTGACGCGCGAAACTTCCACCTTCTTCAGGTTTTTTATCTGGCGCGCCAGCAAACGGACGCATGAACGTTTTTTCTCGCGGAACAAAGCTTTCCGACGACTCACCTTTTTCTGACTCATCTTCCATCGGCTCGTGCCACTTAACTATTTCAGCCTCTACAACATCTCGCGGTCTAGCAAAAGCTTTTCGTGACTCCTCTATGACATCGTTGTAAAAAGTAACTTCCGGCTCAGGTATCGGCGGATTGGTCTTGGCAGAAAAAGGAGGAGAACCAATGCCATCGATCATGAGAGACAAGTATATTTGAGCAAAACCAAGATTCACCAAATCCTCCGCTGTAAATTTAGGAGCAAAAACCTTCTCGAGAAGTTCAGCGTCGAGAGGACCAACTCTAAAAACTATGGTAGTTCCGACGTTACCAAAGACGGCATTGCGGACCTCTTCCGGAACTTGTTCAACATATTGGTGAGCAATCGTTAAACTCAACCTATACTTTCTGGCCTCAGAAAGTATGTCTTTAAATGAATCGTTCACGAATGACTGAAATTCATCCACAAAAAGGTAGAAGTCAGGCAATTTGGCCAGATCGGCCTCGGTAACATTAGCACGAGACATCGCCGCCAAATAAATTTTGGTAATCAACATGGAACCAATAAGGTTTGAGTTTATCTCCCCCATTCGCCCCTTTGACAAGTTGATTATCAAAATCTTCTTGCTATCCATAACCTCGCGAATGTCGAAACTAGATTTTGGCTGACCAATAATATTTCGAATAAGCGGGTTCGAGACAAATTGCCCAAATTTGTTTTGAATAGACGCACCCGCCTCTGTCATAAATTTATCTGTATATTTTGCAAACTCATCAACCCAAAAAGCTCTAACTGACGGGTCAGATATATTTTCTACCACCTTCTTTCTGTAGACCTTATCAGCCAACATTCTATTTATACCCAGAAGAGTCGAGCCAGGATACTCAAGAAGAGCGAGTAAAATGTTGTTAGAAATGTATTCCATTCTCGCCGACCAAACATCGGGCCAAATCTTTTTGAATGCCGCCATTAAACCGCTGGCAACAAGATGTCGTCTATCTCTTCCGACATCTTCCATTACGTTAAAAGAAATCGGCCACTCAAGATCGTGTGGAGCAAAATATACAACGTCCTTTATTCTTTCTTTCGGGATATATCGAAGCAAAAGTTCCGCCGACTTGCCGTGCGGGTCAATGAAGGCCATGCCATGGCCGTTGACGATATCTTGAACAGCCAAATTTTCGAGCAAAGTTGATTTGCCCATACCGGTTTTCCCGATTACATAAACGTGGCGACTTCTGTCCTTATTTTTTATGCCAAACCTTGTCTTTTTGTTTCGGTGGTCGGTTTCGGCAAAATATGTTACTGCATTTCCATCTTCGTTCATAGACAAAACTAATTATAGCATTTTGAAAACAAAAATCCCTGCCCAACCCCACTACAAAATAGGGGCGGGCAGGGGCAAATTAACTCTTGTGGCTAAACACTTGTTTGTAGACACAAAGCGCCAGCAAACCAAAAACGAAAGTACAGATACCGACAAACTGCAAGCAGACAGCCAACCCAAAAGCAGCTGTGGCATACCCAAACATTGGGAACAAAACTAGGTTGATAATGTTTGAGAAAGACGACTTCGCAGACAAAACAGTTGCTCTAATCTCAGACGATGCTTCCTCGTTTACCATTTCGCCAATAACCGGGTTTAACATGCCACGAGAAATATTCTGAAACATAACCAAGTAAGACGAGGCTCGACAAACGAAAAACCCCATAATTGTTATTGGTATTGCAATTGCGTTGAGCATAAGCGCCAATGTGCCAAATCGTCCAAAAAATTTCTTAATGTCAGCGACATGCGAACTTGAAAACCAAGCAACAATGTTAAGAAGGAAGAAGATAACGCCGAATTCGGTATAAGACAGATGTGCCAACTCAAAGTATGGGTTGTACGAGAAGAACCAAATTTTAGAGACAACGGACAGAAGAGCAAAGAAGATGATCAACCAACAAATTTTACTGCTTCTCCACACATGAGAGAGACCACCCTTTATTACATCAATCTGAGATTTCACAGAAAATTTTTGCGAAGGACGCGACTCCTTAAAACGAGAGATCGCATAACAGGCAAAAAATACTCCTGGGATAGAAACCATTGCGGTAAGCCTCATGTTTATATCCGCCAAGATGCCGGCAAGAATAGACCCAAACGCAGTTAGAATTAGCCGCTGCGATTCCCCTTTACCTTGGATCTTCAGATATTCATCTTCTCGTCCTATCTCTTTTAAGTAATCGTACAGAAGAGCAGAGTCAGCTCCAGACATCAGAGAAAACCCAACCGCCCAAACAAAGTCAGCCGCCCATGCCATCCACGGGCACGTTGCAATTGCAAAGATAAGGACATCAAACCCTCGCAAAAAAGATCCGAGTACTACTGTTTTGCGCCGGCCAATGACATCCGCAAGAGCACCAGCGACAACATCGAGGCTCGCGACCAGACCACACGCAACCGACTCCATCAGAAAAACTTGTGGCAAGTCCATTCCTGCAATAACCTGGCAATACGAGATGAGAACTGCTCCCCAGAAAAGTGGTTCAATAAACGTTTTGTAAAGAACAAAGTTTTTTACATTTTGGTCTTGGAAAATATCGGATTTATTGGACTCAACATCCGCTTCTTTCGTTTTTTCTCCAGCCATTTCGTCCTCCTTGCTCCCTTCTCAAAAAGGCGATATATCGCCTTTTTGATCTGTCTCGGAAACATCAAATTTTATCGCTGAGTTTCTTAACCATTTTTTTGTCAAAGTACCCTCAAGCCGACCTTCGTTTG
>JBAZWX010000080.1:0-1656 GCA_041660145.1 Minisyncoccota bacterium
TAGTTGAACCTTTATGTCCATAACTCAAAATTGTTTTTTCTTGGCTTCTACCTCCGTCTTAGCGGATTTTGCGGCAGCTATTTCAGATTCCTTCTTCTTGATCTCTAACTCCTTCTGCATCTTACCTCCGTGTTTAACAAATTTTCTGGTTAGAGAAAACTCGCCAAACTTGTGACCAACCATTTCTTCCGTCGGCCTAACCTCTATAAAATCCTTTCCATTGTGAACTCCGAAGGCAAAACCAACCATCGCAGGATCAATTGAACTGTCGCGCGACCACGTCTTAATAAGCCCGATCTGATCAGGCTTTTTACCATCAATTTTCTTCAAAAGTTTTGGGTCAACATATGGACCCTTTTTTAGCGATCTAGACATTTTTGTAAGTTTCTGATCTTCGAGACCCGGGCACTTTCATGCCTGGACACGATAGCAGATATACTAGCTAAACGCGATTTTATTGTCAACCCCGTTAGAAGTTCTATAAACTATTTTGTTCACACGGCAAAATATCGGAAAGAGCCAATACCTATAAAACATTAAACAACCCATAGGTAAAACTTCTAATCGGGGTCAACCCCGTTAGAAATTCCCGGGCAAGACTTCAAAAAATTGTCTCACAAAAACGAAAAGACCCGTTCTCTACCATCCTCTGTAGATACGGGCCTCAAAAGCAACAAAGAAACTATGGCTTAGGGAAACACGGAAGAACGATGCGACGACCATACTTGGAACACCACACATGGTTATCTTCAAAACGGTATAAGTGAGCCGAGGTGCGACCCCTGGTACGCAAGCTTATGCCCGCAATAAGTAGGTTACCGCTGGCCCTAAAAAGAAAGAAGACTTCACCCCCTTTAGATGGGAGCCACACGCGATGTGTCCGGACAAAATCGATAATCTGGCTCTGTGTTAGACACATTTGTTTCGGATTAGAAAACATTTGAGCAAGCGTGGCATCTTTTGCCAACTCGTACACTTCGACATCGGTCTCCGAGGTGGAAACACTGGAAACATTTGTGCCCCAGTCTTCAAAGTCTGGATCGAAGTATCCATCAAAAAGGATCCTTTCTCCTGCGATGGTCTGAATACCAGCGGAAAAAGGAACAACCAGACGATTACCAGAAGAGATACACTTGATGACGTCCGAAGCGGAAGAAGAGGCAGCCATAGTGATGGTACCAGAGCCCCTAGCTCTTTTCTTTCTGCCAGAAGACGAACCGGAAGCAGTAGCAGAATCTTTTTCCGGAAGGAGAAAGGCAAACCCCTCATTTCGTTTGTAACATGTTGTGGGTTTCCCCATGACCATGTCAAAACATGCAGTATCCTGGCCACCGGTATTGTTCCCCTTACGTCTCACGCACAAAAGATAAGGAAATTGGTTCACTCCATACATAGGAGGAGACGTCATGGCAACAATTTTTCTAAGATCCATTTTTGCCATCACTTCATTTGTCATGATTCGACGAATAAGGCAAGCTGCTTCGACAGTACAAGACAAAAGCCCTTGTTCACGAGCCATCTCTCGAATCTTTTGTTCAGTTCGGTCACGATTTTCAAAGAGAGAACCCTTCAAAATAACGATACGATACTTACGGCCCTTAGATGGATCCAGATAGGGAGAGCAAACGGCACGAGCCGCGTCGTCACTAACTTGAA
>JBAZWX010000080.1:1666-3835 GCA_041660145.1 Minisyncoccota bacterium
AACTGGCTAACCCACTGTGCCCCGCTGGTCCCATCAGAAATAACTTCGTCACAAAAAACCGTACCGCCTTTTGTCTGAAAATGTGACATGTCATTATCGCTGATCTCACGAACACCGACATCAAGGTCAGATGGACATTCTTCTGGTTCCCCGACGATATCGCCAGCCGCTTCCTCTTGATAAAGTTCGAAGGCTCTAACAACTTCCATCAGACCATCTTTGTAGGCTGCCTCTGCCGCGATGGAATTTTTCAATAGCCACTTAAAGAAACCTGGAACATTTCTAAAAGCTTCCTCATTCAACTTGATCAATCGGGTCAAAGCCAGAGACTCCAAAACTGCCATTTGGCCCCTATCTTCTGGAACGGAAAAGACATCAACTTCTTTGAGAACGGCCTCTTTTTTTCTTCCTGACACGTAGTCTCCTTTCGTCGGTTCTTACCACTTGTTTTACCTAATCAATTGAAGTTTTCAAACACCCTTCGCATATGAAACTACCTGCAAAGAGGCAACATGTCAAGGATATGGCAAGAAACACCTCAAGACATTGACTTTAAGCAGCTAATGGCCTAATATAAGACCTGTTGCCATCGCATGTTGGCAGCGTAATTTTTAAAGATAATAAAACACTTGAAAGTAAGAATAAACATTAACAACTACATCAGAGCGTCGGAAGTCCGACTACTCGATGAAGAAGGAGGCAACTTGGGTATCGTAAAGATAGGAGACGCCCTAAAAATGGCCATGGAGAGCGGAAAAGATCTTCTGGAAGTAGGGCCAAACTCCAATCCACCAGTTGCCAAAATAATGGATTATGGAAAGTACCTTTATTTAGAGAACAAAAAGCAAAAAGGAACAAAAACCAAATCATCTGAAACAAAAAATTTGCAGGTGAAAATAGGGACAGGCGATCACGATCTTGAACTTAAGGCCAAAAAGGCCTCTGAGTTCTTGAAAGAAGGAAACCGTGTAAAAATCGACCTATTTCTACGCGGCCGCGCTCAATATTTAGATAAAAACTTTTTGCAAGCACGTCTTGAAAGAATTCTGCACCTTATAACCGAGGGGTACAAAATAGTTGCGCCTCCATCAAAATCTCCGAAGGGTTTAACGGTTATAATTGAAAAAGACAGGACAAAGAAAATAGAACCAATGGGCGGGAAACCAGAGACAAAAGTTTCGGCACCAGCACAAGAGAAAGCCCCTGATTCACAAAAACCGCCAGTAAACCTTGGATAAATAAACATATGAAAACGAACAAGTCATATTCAAAAAGATTAAAAGTAACAAAAAGAGGCAAGATTATAGCCCGAAAACCAGGCCGCGATCATCTCAACGCCAAAGAAGACAGGAGTTCTCAAATGGACAGAAAGAGAACTACCCAGTTTGTCTTAAAGAATAAGGCGGCTAGTCGATACCTTCCTAACACAAAATAAACTATGCCTAGGGTAAAAAGAGGAGTAAATGCTTTAAAAAGACGCAGAAAAGTTCTTGGACAAACCAAGGGTTTTAAGATTAGACGAAAAGTAAACGAGCGAGCTGCCAAGGAAGCTCTTTTGCATGCCGGCACCCACGCTTACATAGACAGAAAAGACAAAAAAGCTAATTTCCGCGGTTTGTTCCAAACAAAAATAGGAGCCTTCGCCAAAGAAAATGGTACAAGCTACAGCAAACTTATCGGAAACCTACACAAAAAAGGAATTGCCCTCGACAGGAAAATACTTGCTTACCTAGCCGAAAAAGAGCCAAAGGTTCTTTCAAGAATTTTGGAAAAACTTGCTTAAAGCAAAACCATCAATAGGAGCACATCTTTCAACATCCGGCGGCTTAGCCAAGACTTTTTCTGTTGCAAAAGAGATAGAGGCAAATGCCATCCAAATTTTTTCTAAAAATCCGATGGCTGCTAAGCTAAAAACTTTTTCTGATGATGAAATAAACGACGCCAAAAATTCGCCCGACAGGACATTTGTGAAATATCTAGTAATTCACGCTTCCTACCTGCTAAACTTTGCAAAGAAATTAGACAAAAATGCCTTTCAAATAAAATCTCTCGTTGAAGATATAAAAAATAGTGAGGCTATCGGCGGAGATGGTGTTGTATTACATCTTGGAAAGGGTCTCGATCTAGACCGCAAAGAAGCAATAAAAATATTTGTAGAAAACATAAAAC
>JBAZWX010000081.1:0-1880 GCA_041660145.1 Minisyncoccota bacterium
GTTTCGCCCGTGAAAGCGAAATCTTGATTTCAGATATCGACTTAGAACATATTGTAACGGACAGAAATAAAACTAACAGCTTTGACGGCGTAACAGCAGAGTCTACTTCGGCGTTCCGCACAATCGAAGTCCCTTTGTTGTCAAAAAATGCAAGCGACCAAAAGTTGTTACGCAAAATATTGCCGCACCCATTTTTACCAGATGACAAATCGGTCCGAGACAATGTGTGTAAAGAAATTTTCTCCATACAATCGTCTGCGTTGGCAAAAAGAATTGAATCCTCAAATATAGACAAGTTGGTTTTGGGTATTTCTGGTGGCCTGGACTCCACACTTGCGCTCTTGGTTTCTGTCAAAGCACTAGAACTTCTTGGCAAACCCGTAAAAAATGTTTTAGCTTTTAGCCTGCCTGGATTTGGAACAACATCTAGAACAAAAAATAATGCCGAAAAACTCTGCGAGGCATTGGGTGTTTCGTTCGAAGAAATAAATATAAGTAAAACTGTTTTGGACCATTTCAAAGACATTGGGCATAACCCAAATATTACCGACGTGACATATGAAAATTCTCAGGCACGATACAGAACCATGATATTGATGGACAAAGCAAACCAAAATCATGCAATTGTTGTTGGCACAGGAGATCTGTCCGAGATTGCCCTTGGTTGGTGCACTTTTAATGGAGATCACATATCTCAATATGGAGTAAACTCGGGTGTGCCAAAAACTCTGGTTAAATATCTTGTTTCTTGGGTCGCAGAAACAGAACAAAAAAGAACGAAAGCGCAAAAAATTCTTGAAGACATAGTAGACACCCCCGTATCACCAGAGCTTGTAAAAAAGGGGAAAGAGATATCTCAAAAAACAGAGGAAATAATTGGCCCGTATGAATTACACGACTTCTTTTTGTATCATTTAATAAGATGGGGGAGTTCTCCATCGAAAATATTTTTTCTGGCAAAAAAGTCTTTCGCTGAGAAATATTCAGACAAAACAATCCTAAAATGGCTTACTTTATTTTTAAAGAGATTTTTTGAAAATCAGTGGAAAAGATCAGTTATGCCTGATGGTCCCAAAGTCGGTTCAGTGGCGCTATCTCCCCGCGGAGACTGGCGAATGCCGTCTGACGCAGACAAGACCATATGGATAGAAGATTTATAAAAAAGGAGTATTATTTAGACATATGGCCGACAAATTCGAGATAAAACTTCCCGTTTTTTCTGGTCCACTTGATCTTCTCTTGGATCTCGTAGAAAAAAGGAAGCTTTACATAACCGATGTCTCTTTGGCTGAAGTTACTGAAAGTTTTTTAAGTTATGTTGAACATCTTCAAGAATTTCCACTGGCCGACAGCGCAAGCTTTTTAGTTACAGCATCAACTCTTTTGCTAATAAAATCACGCTCTCTTTTGCCTTCGCTACCCTTAACAGAAGAGGAAGAACAAGACATCGAAGAGCTAAAAGGCCGTTTGGTTCTCTACAAAGACATCAAAGACAAAAGTGAGCTTGTTAGATCGCTGTTTGGGAAACAGATAATATTTTTGGGTGGTTTGGACAAAAAAGTTGATCCTGTTTTTTCGCCATCAAATGACCTTTCTGCAAATAGCCTGTTCTCTGCGTTAAAGGAAGCTCTAAAAAATATTCCCAAACTAGAAAAAATACCGTCCGCTGTTGTCAAAAAAGTAATTAGTCTCGAGGAAGCTATAAAAAATCTAGCTTCAAGAGTCCAAGCAGGTCTAAAAATGAGTTTTAGCCAAGTGGTAAAAATTAAGGGAGGATCACCAGAGGAAGTAGCAGCGGCAAAAGGAGGCGTTGTGGTCAATTTTTTGGCTATGCTAGAATTGATAAAGAGAGGAGTAATACTAGCCACACAACATGCCCA
>JBAZWX010000081.1:1890-3782 GCA_041660145.1 Minisyncoccota bacterium
TTGCTGATATCAACCTAGAAACATCGTCCTGTGGAGTTCCTAAATATAATCAACAATGAATTTAGATTCAAAAATAGAAGCGATACTTTTCTTTAAAGGTGAGCCAATGTCCGTTAAAAAAATGGCGGGCATTTTTAATGAAACAGAGGAAAATATTTTGTCTGCTATTTCGACTCTTCAAAAGAGGCTGGCCGATACTAACAGTGGACTCACTGTCATCCAAAAAGACAACGAAGTTGCTCTTGGCACCAACAAAGATGCTAGCGAAATAATAAAAAATCTAACCAAAGAAGAGCTCCAGAAAGATCTCGGCAGAGCAGGCCTCGAAACATTAGCGACCATCATTTATCATGGCCCTATATCAAAAAGTAGAATCGATTATATTAGAGGGGTTAACTCTGGGTATATCTTGAGAAACCTCCTTATCCGCGGCCTCGTCGAGCGTGATCCCGACCCCATAGACCAAAGAAGTTTCCTATATAAGCCAACTCTAGATCTTATGCGCCATCTTGGAGTTAGCAAAATAGAGGAGAGGCCTGAATTTGGGCAAATTAAACAGGAGTTGGACACAAGCATACAACAACTTGACGAAATGGAGAGACGAGAGAATAATAGTTCAAACTCATCAGCCGCCCCATCCGGGGAACAACAAAATATATCACAGTAAACCACATGCAAGAAGCCATAATAATTCACGACATTGTTAAGGTATCTGCCGCACTCGCGGTTTCTTTCTTTTTAGGAATTGCGATCGCCCCTTTTTGGACTAATTTTTTATATGCCAAACAGATGTGGAAAAAAACTTCCGGGAAAATAAGTATCACCGGAGAACCAGCCACAGTATTTAGTGAGCTTCATAAAAATAAAGCAATAGGAACACCCCGAATGGGAGGAGTAATTATTTGGGGCAGCGTTCTCTTAACGATTTTTGTCACTTGGGCCTGGTCTATTTTTTTTCCTACTGCAGCAACAGTAAAACTTAATTTTTTAAGCCAAAATCAAACCTGGCTACCTCTTTTTACACTAATTGCAGCTTCTTTAACAGGACTGGTAGACGATCTTCTCCAAATTTGGGGAGGAGTAGGAAGTTACAAAGCAGGAGGACTTTCTTTGGCGAAACGCCTTTTAATTGTCACTGCAATCGGCCTTATTGGTGCTTGGTGGTTTTATTTTAAACTCGAAGTATCAACGATCTTTGTCCCGTTCTTAGGAAATATAGACATAGGGGTATTATTCATACCATTTTTCATTTTAGTTATGATAGGGCTTTTTTCCGGAGGTGTTATCGACGGCATAGACGGTCTCTCTGGGGGAGTTATGGCAACCATTTTTGCGGCTTATGCTGGCATAGCATTTTTGCAAAACCAGATTGATCTTGCTGCCTTCTGTGCTGCCATAGTTGGAGGAACCATGGCATTTCTGTGGTTCAATATTCCTCCAGCAAGATTTTATATGACCGAAACCGGAATCCTCGGGCTTACAGCGACACTTGCCGTAGTAGCCTTCTTAACAGACGCAGTGGTCCCTCTTCTTATAATAGCCTTCCCTTTGGTTATAACTACTCTCTCAGATGTAATTCAGGTTAGTTCCAAAAAACTCAGAGGCGGTAAAAAAGTTTTTCTCGTTGCCCCACTACATCACCACTTCGAGGCGATAGGTTGGCCCGCATACAAGGTAACTATGCGATATTGGATTTTCAGCATAATTTGTGCCGTCCTTGGTATGGTAATAACTGTTCTTGGAAAAATTCTCGTCTAATATCACACTTTCCAGATGAAAATAATCTCTTCAGAAAAACTGAAACCCCAAACACCAAAACTTCTGAAAAAAATTGCCAAAACACTTGGGATTGTTTTACGCACGGAACCACAATTTGGCCACGTCGGACAGAT
>JBAZWX010000082.1:0-3733 GCA_041660145.1 Minisyncoccota bacterium
AATATATGGGACCAAAGAAAGAAATCTGGCTCGCTTTGTGGCCTCGGCCAACCTGCGCTGATGCGTAGCGCAAACATTTGTCTTTCTCTTTTTTGTTATTTTAGCGTAAGAATCAGTATACTTTTTTATAGTTTCAATATCCTTATAGTCGATGGTTTTAACACCGCTTGTGCAAAAACTACACTGTTTTAAATTTGGGTTTTTATTCATATTTTTTAAAATGGTATATCTTCTGGATTAACTTCTTCCGTTGGATAGTTTATCTCTTCAGAACCTTTTTCAGATGAGTCAGCCGCAGCATCACTTGGCTCATTCTTGGCGGCACCATATGCCCCGCTCCTTGCTCCACCATCCCTCTTTGGACCAAACTGAACTCTGTCTGCAACTATTTCTGTCTTATACTTCTTTCCTCCCCCATCTTGTGATTCCCAACTTCGAGTCTGTATCCTGCCTTCAATTAAAACGCTTTGTCCTTTCTTTAAATACTGAGCGCAGGTTTCAGCCTGACGACCGAAGACAACAATATTGTGATACTCGGAAGCCTGCTGCTTTGCCCCGCTCTTATCGTTCCAAACTCTTTCTGTGGCCACGGAAAACGAGCAAACTTTCTGCCCCGACGGAAGGGAACGAACCTCTGGATCTCTTGTTAAATTACCTATAATTAACGCTTTGTTTAGATACATACTTTTCCTATTCTGTTCCGACCAATAAACCTTCGATCTCTTTGTCTATCTCCTGCTCGTTCATGGCAACAGGAGCTGCTGGTGTCTCTTCAGAGGCAGGAGCGGCTGCGTCTTTTGCTACCTCTGGGACGGTTTCTCCTGTGGCATCGGCGGCTGTTGGAAGAATCAATCTCACTGTGTCGGGAGTAGTTTTTATAAGAAGATATCGTAAAATATTATCGTTTTTGTCCAAGCCGGTCTTTAGATCAGATGTTTTTGCTGGATCCATTTTAAACTTGAAAAAACCAAACCAGGCATTACTGTAGTAGTTATTTTTTGAAGAAACAACCTTACAAACAGGATAAGACAAAGCGATAGATTTTGGATCATCGCCTGATACCATTACCCCGCCTAATCCCTCTGCTACGGCTTTTATTTTGGCCACTTCCTCCCCCAAAGAGCTCTCTGCAATCAGAGGGTTTAAAAGATAACCAACTTCGTATAATTTTACTGAATCATCCATATCGTCATAACATCCTAGCAAATGGCTGTAAATTGTGCAACACCCAGGTCCCACGGCTAAAATCAAAGATGAAAAGCAAATGGCTCGTGCCAAACTTGGCACGAGCCGACAAAACGATTTGTAAACAAACTAACAACTTCCGGTTACTTCTCGCGGGGAAAACGAAGAACCAAAATATCATCCGGACCGTAATAGGTGTCACCATTCGCCACTCTGAACCAGAGACTCAGATTGTGCTGAGAACGAGATACTATCAAAATTACCCGATCGGACCCGGAGTCACGGGAATCATGGATGGGCCTTTCCATCACAAAGTGAAGGACTTCATGCTGGGGCTGATCCAAGTAGACAACGCGGGTATAAATAGCGTCTTTCGCCAAGCAGAACCTAAACCCCGCCTCCCTTTTGATACGAGCACAGATCATTCGATAAGATGCACCCTTTGAGAAACCAAGATCAGCCACACTCAATTTTACCAGGTCTACCATTTCAGGATTCTTGTCAATAGCGAGAGCTTCTTGAAAAGAGGGAACCTCGATCTGACCATAATAATTTCCAACAAGTTTTACCGCCGCAATCAAGGAGCTAGCCGGATAAGTCCCGACGACAATTGTCTTCCATACGACGCCAGAAACTCGAGAGCCAACAGCCGGATAAGGAAGCACTCCGTTAATAGTGTGCTCAAACCTGTCAACCCAATACTCAGCATTATCTCCCGTGGCAAGATCGGTAACCTTCCCAAGAAGAACACCGAGTCGCCTGTTGCCTGTCATGGGCACTCCCTTCGTCCTGACATGGACGTCTTCACATAAACACCGCAAAACCCCGGTATGTTTCATAAGTATAAAACTTCAAAGATCCATCTGCCTGCAACAAGACTACCACACCAAAATAGGTAATGTCAAATAGGTGTAAAAACAAGTTCTACACAGGACCACCCTGTGTGCTGCCAATAAGGATATTTATATTAAAACAACAGTAACAAGTTATAGACTAAAAAGTTTCTCGGCGTTTTTGCGGGTAGCCTCGGCAACGGTTTCAAAAGGTAACCCCTTTATTTCAGCTATTTTTTCTATGACTTTTTCGACATAGGCCGGTTCACATCGTTTACCCCGAAATGGCACTGGGGCAAGATACGGCGAATCAGTTTCAGAAAGCATCATATCGAGCGGCACATACTTAACAACTTCAGCATAGTTAACACGCCCAGATTGTGGTTTATAGGGAAAGGTTATTACCCCGGTAAAAGATATATAAAAGCCCAAGTCCAAAAACTTTTTAGCTGTATCCAAGTTGCCAACATAACAATGTACATCCCCTTTTACTTTGGCCAAACTTTTTATTATTTCGTAGGCGTCTTCATAAGCCTCACGAATATGAAACATGAGAGGTTTTTTAATTTCGTTTGCCAAATTTATTTGTGCCTCAAAAGCGACCCTCTGTTTTAACCTGGCGCCCTCGTCAAGATGATAATAATCAAGTCCACACTCCCCGATGCCAACAACTGAAGGATCAGCGGCTATTTTTTTGTAGTAGTCATAATCAAAAATTTCTCCACGAGACGTAAACTCATGGCCTGTCCCGCCCAGTTCGGCAACATCGTGAAAAGACTTATCTGTGTGAACTGGGTGTAAACCCACCGTCGCAAAAATTTTATTTGGAGACTTTTTGGCAAGATCAATGGCCGCTTGTGATGTATCTGCCTGGGTTCCGACACAAATAAAGCCAACCCCAGAATCGAGATTTCTTTTTAGCACATCATCGCGATCGCTATCGTAAGCAGAAAACTGCATATGAGCGTGCGCATCAAAAATTTTTATATCTTTTGAAATCATCATCTATGCCGTTCCACAAAACTCGTCGAGGTCATACTTTTTTAGGAGACTCTCGCAGGTCTCCGCCAGCTGGCGGAGGGCCGACCTGCCTGCGCAGGCAGGGAGCGAGCCAATCCGCCAGCCTGCCCGATGTTCAGGCGGGCAGGCGGATATGGCGTGCTCATAAAAAAGTGTGACGAAAGAGTTTTGTAGATTATAACATAATCCCTCCCGCGATGAGGCGGGAGGGCAAAAACAAGAGCTAACTACGCTCAAGGCTTTGGGTAACGAAGCCTCTTGAAATAGAGATCAACGTTCATGTAACTCTGGAGAAGTTGCTGACGTCTTTGTTCCAATCGACGCAGGGCAGCAGGGCTGTAAGTAACAGTTTCAGAAACTGCGGGTTGAGACAATCGTGGTGTCGGTTCAGTCTCTTTTCCCCACAAATACTCTCTCAGCTCCCCCTTGGAACGCCTCCTAGCCATGTCGTCTCCTCTCTTTCCTTGGTTGACGGGGTACCGGTTCTCTGTCTGTAGATACTATACACAAAATACAGAAAATGTCAAGATAACGGATGACCGGGTATTATCTCCCCCTTGTCAAACAATTTGAATGTAAATTAAGATGCTTTACTTAACAAAAAGCCAACCTCATTTAGGGTCGTACTAAATATAGCCGCCAATAACTCGTTTTTTATTGTTTCATCTAGTCCATCCAAATTACCAAGCATGGAA
>JBAZWX010000083.1:0-3604 GCA_041660145.1 Minisyncoccota bacterium
CCTCGTTGCCGTCTTCCCGCTCTCGATTCTCGAACTTCGGGACAAGACGGCAACGGTTAAATTGCCAGACGGCCAACGACTGCTTGCCAAACAAGACTGGTACAACAAAGAGACCTTCGCAGGAGAGCGTGAACTCACATGGCAACTCGTGTGCAAGACTCCGGTGAAAGACTCGACACACAAGACATGGGACGAGCAACAGGCGTTGCTTACCACGGACGACGAGACACCCACATCCTACGTGATGGTCTACACGATCATCAGCCATTTCTTGGCCACGACCGAACGGCTGTTCGAGAAGGTCTACGTTCGCACGTCGAGCGTGCGCTCGTTCGACGTTCGTGTTAGCGTTGGTGGCTTCGATTCCCGTGGCCTCGACGTCAGCAACGCTGGCTCGGATGGCCTTCGTGATGGCCCTCTGGGCGTTGCGTCTGCCAGGAAGTCCAACTGAACCTCGAAGTCTTGAGAGCTTGTCTCTCTTGACCCCTTGAGCTTTTGGCGATATTTTTTCTGTAACAACAGGAAGATATTCGCTGAAAGCTCTTTTATTTTCTTTCATTATCCTATAAGATATAACTGTCTGCTAATGCAGGTGCGGTTACGGCTTCACCTCGCAGACGTCTCATCTTTGAGATGTCACCAGAGTATCGTTGTTCAAGGATAACGGTAGCGTGTGAAAAAGATAGAGATAGAACTTCTTGCTTATCCTTAGCAGAGGTGGCAACGAAAGTTGTCTGCTCTCAAATAAAATACAGGGAAGAGAGGACATAGTTTTGTTTTATACAAAAAGTAAACCTCAATTTCCAGTGATATGGATGAGGGTAAGCAAATTAGCGTGAACTCGGACGACAATCGTGTTAGCGTTGGTAACTTCGATTCCAATGGCCTCAACGTCAACAACAACTCGGATGACAATCGTAATGACAATCTGGGCGTTGCGTCTGCCAGGAACTTCTATTTCTCGTCTGAACTAAAAACACTCTCCTTTGATCTGTAACCCGTTTAGTGGACACGGATAAAAAACACCTAAGCAGCATTTAATGCTAACAAATGATCTCGGTATTCTACCGGGGTCATTTTGTTTTTATCCCACTGCGAACGTTCGGTGTTGTAATACTTTATGTAGTTTTCAATGAGCAGTCGCAACTCTTCAAATGTTTTGCAATTTTTGTAGTCAATATCATCTTTTAAATGTCCAAAGAATGATTCAATTGGAGCGTTATCAATGCAGTTTCCCTTTCTGGACATGGATTGTATCATTCCTGATATTTTCACTTCGCTGATGTATTCAGGGTTGGTATAGTGGAACCCTTGGTCAGAATGGATTAAAGTATCTTCGTATTTTTTCATTTTACTGATTGTCCCCAAAACTAATTCCATCGTTATGTGTTGTGAAATATGCCAAGCCACGATCTCTCCGGTTGCGATGTCTTTTATTACCGACAGATAAGCGACACGGTTGTTGTAGAAAAGATAAGTGATGTCGGTGCAGAAAACTTTGCAGGGAATTATCTGATTGAAATTCCTGTCCAGTTTGTTTTCGAATGTTCTGTGTTCAGCAGTCTTTTTCATGATTGCTTTGTATGGATTTCTTCTTCTGATTTTAGCAACAAGGTTGTATTTATTCATGATGCGGATTATCTTTTTGTGGTTCATGATAATCTTCTTTTTCCTCTCTAGATTCATTCTGATTTGTCGCCAACCATACTTTGATTTACCAGCTTCAAAGATTTCTTTTACAAGCAGATAATCGTCGTAATCTTTTGGGATTTCATCTGTCTTTTTTAGCCATTTGTAGTAACCAGATTTAGACACATTTGCGATAACGCATAACAATTTAATATCTTTTTTCAGCAATTTGAATATTTGATATTTTTGGAAAGGTTTTAGTTTAAACTCTTTTTGCGGAGCTTGGCTAAAAAATCATTCTCGGCTTTAAGATACGCGATTTTTGTCTCTAAATATTTAATCTTTTCTTTATCGTTTGACCAACTGGTTTTAGATCTGCCTCCAGTCCTGCCTCGTGCTTCAGTTGCAAGACCCTCGCTTCCTTTATGTTTGAAAGTTCTACGCCATCGCAGAAGACTGTCACCGGGCACGTCCAATCCTATTGCATAAACGTCAAACCCTGCTTGTCTAAATATTTCATTTGGAGGCAAACCTCCCCGGTACTTATGCACCGCTGAGATTTTAAAATCATTACTGTAAGTAATTGATTTTTTACTGCATCTTTCCACGTTTGGATTTTGCAGAAACTCCTTGATTTGTTCTTCACTAAATATTCTTTTACTCATGGTTGATATTTTTAATAGTATTCTACCTTATCTGCCTCTCAAATACAAAAAGCAGACACTTTCGTGTCCACTTTTTGGGGTACAGATCACTTTATGGAGGGTGTTTTTCTTAACGGTCTTTAGTTGATTTAATCCAACCGCCGAGCATTCTGCCTATTTCATCTACGTCTTCTTCAAGCAAGACATACTTTTTATTGTCTATTACTTTTATTTCTTTACAGAGCCTAAAAAATACACGCAGGAAGTTTAACCGAAGACTGGTTTTTTCCAATATGGGCAGCTTTTCTGTTTTAGATAATTGGCTTGCCCATAAAATGTTTTCGAGAATATCTAAAATGAGATTCTCGCATCTCTGCCAAATAGTATAACGGTTTTGTCTTGCAACAGAATTGCGCAAACTATAAAACTCTTTATAGAGTTCATAGGTTTTCTTAAAAATTGGTATATCTAATTCATCCATAAATATGAAAGTTTATAAAAACATTTTTAATAATATTATTTCATCAGAAAATCTTTTTTTGGCTTGGGATAAATTTAAAATCGACAAGCGTAAGAAACGAGATGTACAAAAATTTGAATGGAAGTTGGAAGAAAACATATTTCAGCTTCACAGAGATTTAGAATCTGGGGAGTATAAACACGGGGTTTATTCTTCTTTTTATATCCACGATCCAAAACAGCGGCATATCCATAAAGCAGAAGTTCGAGATCGCATCTTGCATCACGCTGTTTTTAATATACTCTACCCTATATTCGAACCCACATTCATTTCCAACTCACTTTCCTGTCGCATTAATAAGGGAACCCACAAAGGAATCGATATACTGGAAAAAACTTTAAGGATGATAAGTAGCAATAATTTCAAACCTTGCTTTGCTCTTAAATGTGATGTTAAAAAATTCTTTGATACGGTCGACCACTCTATATTATTGAGTATTATCCGCAAACGAATGAAAGATCCTGATGCTGTACGACTTTTGGAAGAAATCATTAATAGTTTTAACTCCAAATACTCTAATCTTTTTTACCAAAAAGGTTTGCCAATAGGTAACCTTACATCACAACTTTTTGCTAATATTTATCTTAATAAACTTGATCAATTTGTAAAACACGAACTAAAAATAAAACACTACATTCGTTATACTGATGATTTTGTGATTATATCCAGAGACAAACTATATCTAGAAAATCTTATTGAGCCTATCCGCTCTTTTCTTTTAGATGAACTTGCGCTTGAACTGCATCCCAATAAAATTTTTATTCGTAAATTTCATCAAGGTATAGATTTCCTTGGTTATATTGTTTTACCG
>JBAZWX010000084.1:0-3570 GCA_041660145.1 Minisyncoccota bacterium
ACCTTCAAAATAAAAAGAGTACGACGGAACATCTAATCCCTCAAGATCTTTTAAATAAAAAGTGCCGTCAAGATCGGGTATCTTTTCAACCCCACGCAAGTCCATAACTCTGACCCTCAACTTTTTCACAAGATAGGCCTGTTGTCGTAAATGATTTACTACGCGATTCCAATCGTATTTAGTATCACCAAAAATTTCTGGGTCAGCATAAAAGGTTGTAACTGTTCCATGCAAATCTTTATCTGGAGTCTTTTCCTTTTTCACCGCCGCCACCCTCTTCCCAGTTTTATACTCTTGCCAATACCTGCCATCAGGCTTGTAAACTTCTACTTTTACATCTTTGGATAGAGCATTTACAACCGACGCACCGACACCATGAAGACCTCCTGAAATTTTGTACGCCTTACCTTCAAATTTTCCTCCAGCATGAAGAGTCGTCATGACTGTCTCAAGAGCGGAAACTTTTGTTTTCTTGTGAATATCTACAGGAATACCACGACCGTTATCGACAACCCTTACTGCATCTCCAGGCAAGAGAGCCACCTCTATTTCGTTTGCGAAACCGCCCATGGCCTCGTCTCTTGAGTTATCAAAAATTTCAACAAGCAGATGATGCAGACCATCTGGACCAGTCGAGCCTATGTACATTCCCGGCCTCTTTCTGACAGGTTCAAGGCCCTCCAAAACGACGATGTCGTCCGAGGCGTAATTACTACTTGCTTGTGTATCTTTGTTGATATTTTTAGCCATAAAAAGTAAAAGAAAACGCAATTAAAGCGTGCTTCAATTATAGCATATTTACACAAATGGAAAAGCGGCAGATCCCAGGGGATATGCCGCACAAACACTCGTTATTTTCTTATGTTCTTGACCTATTTTAGCGTCCTCTTGTCCAAGTCCACTGTCGGCGACGTCGACCATCAGGATGGTGACGAGACCTGCTACCAGCCGCCGAGGGTCGGTTTCGATATGGGATTTCCGCTGTGACAAGACGCCAACTAGTTTCACTGGCATCCACACTGCGAACCTTCACCACCACGAAACGAAGACCTACGCTACTGTCAAACAGATACGTCGCTTCTTCGCCCTTGTGGGTAGCGAGACGTCTTGCCAGCTCTACGGGAGGCAAAAGCTGAGGAGTGGCCCTGCTAAAACTCTCGATAAGCAAATTGCGGAAAAAGTCTTGGGACATGTTTTGAGTAAGCTGATGCTTTGTTGCATACCTATCACAAAACCTTTCCCATGCATGAAAAGAGACACCGACCAAGCTGCTAATCCGTCCACTAGACACCTTGAAAGAAAACTCCTCTTCGCCCGGATACCTCGGCACGTCGATTTGCGACGCCACGATTCACCTTCCTCCTTCCACCTTGTTCTCTGCCTCTTGTTTCCGTCTTGTCCTGAGGTCGGAAAACCTCACCTTCGGCGGATCAAAGCAGCGATCAGGACATCGACCCAAAAGTCAATTGAACGCTGTCCACGTCGAACCAACCTGTCGGCCAAATTGCAACAATGCACGATCAAGGGAGATATGAGCACCGCAAGACAGTACATCACAAAAGACAAAACAGCCAAAGACAATATGATGACGACAACACTAAACCTGAGAGCGTAAACTGTCATTGCAATCTTCTCACACCCTGTCAAAAACAAGACGCTAAATGCGGCGCTGAAAATAACAGGAAGCGCAATCAAAAAAACAGGAATCCAAAATGGATAATTGTACTTCATGAGATACTTCCCTGCTCTCAAGTATCGGGCAAGCATCATGGTTCTCCCATACATCCAAAGAAGGAAAAGGACAACAGCAACAAACGGAGAAAAAACGACAAAGTCTGCAGACAGTGATGCACCAGCATCAGTAAGATAGGAGTAAGGTCCACCTAGACAAATCCCAACGACAAAGTAGATAAACGTGATGAATGACCAGAACAAAAGTTCGTCTAGTCTAAATCCGTTCATCGTTTGTCCTCCTTCCCCACGTTTTTGGCCTGCCAATACTGCGAGGTTAGGGCAGGCCTGTGCCCGTTCGTTAAACTCGTAGTCTGGTCATAGAAAAACACGCAAAAACCGTTATTTTTCAACGTCCTTTTTCAGGAGTCCTTTGATAAACAATACTACATGGTTAAGCCATATAAGTCAAGAGTGCAACCTACACTTCACACTTTTCTAAAACATTTCGGAAAAGACCAGAAAAACAAGAAGAATCTGATTGGAAAATAGCGGTCGGCCTGCCTGCGCATGCAGGAAAATCCTGTAAGGAGGAACGGGAACCGCGTTAAGTTTTCCAATCAGATTCTTCTCTTTGTTTTTCTAGGTATTTGGAGATCGTTTGAGAAAAGCGCGAAGTGTATGTTGCTATAAAGCTTATCTTACTTGCCAACCTTTTTGAGACGCCTTTTTGCTTATCCTATCCATGATCAAATTGACCTCTTCGTTGGTCAGGGTTTTATCATGAGACTGGAAGACAAACCTAAAAGCATATGACATTTTTTTACTGCCATCAGCAAAAGTTTTAAGAAATGTATCGAAAAGTTTCGTACGAACAATCAAAGATTCGTCTCCCCCAATAAGGACACCAACGACATACTCCGGCTTATCGTTTTCTCCCACAAACAAAGCAATGTCTCGAACGATAAACGGAAAAGGAGAAATTTTAGAGTAAAGGACATTGGCCGGTTTTGAAATCTTAATATCATCGTACGATTTTGGCTCAGAAAAATCGGCCAGTAAACTCGTAAAATCAACCTCGCAATAATTAGGCCTATCCCCTTTTATATTCTTAGAAACAATATCAACGCCAAGGACAGAGCCTAGCATTTTAGTAATTCTTTCAAACTCGGTCTTGGCATCTTTTTCACCTTTTTTCGAATTGTCTCTCGGGGCAACACCAATTGCGAAATTATTGTGTTCGTCCCCAGGCTTGAAGACATTTCCAAATTCAAAAATTTTAATAAAATCTAGCCCAAGCAAATCGGCATTTCTGACGTTAGAATCAAGTTTGGCCAAAAAGTTTGTAGCCAAATCTTTTCTGATGAATCTTTTGTTTTCGGCAAGAGGGTTTAATATCTCTACATTTTCTTTTTCATTCCCTTCTTCGACAAAGGAATAATTCAAAACCTCAGAATATCCCTCGCCCGTAAGAAGTTCGCGAATAAGCTCTGTGTAATAAAGTCTCTTGTTTATGTTCGGTTCTTTTTCCTTCTTTAAAGCCTTGGGAGAAATTTTGTCGTAACCATAAACGCGGCCGATCTCTTCGATAATATCCTCTTTAACACCACCGGTATAAGGGCCATGAATACAGATGAGGTCAATCCTCTCTGGGGGCACTGTTATTTCATATTTGCCGCCCTTTTTAACGACAACGAAGTCGGCGTGTTTTTCGTACAAACCAAGTATGCGATCTACGTCTGTTTCTGCCAAAGTGATTCCAAGAACCTTATTTATTTCAGAAAGAGAAACACTTATTTTGTATGACTTTTGAGGATCAGGATAAACGTCGGTTTTTTTACTAACCAGGGTTTCAGGCGATCCAGCCAGGTCAACTATAAGTTTAGTCAGCGTGTCCAT
>JBAZWX010000085.1:0-3506 GCA_041660145.1 Minisyncoccota bacterium
GGCCACCAAAGATACGGAGGTTATTTTCCCCCTATAGTCATTAAATAGTTTTTTCTTTTCGTCCTCTGGTAGTAGATTTGGCATTTTAATTAAAGGTTAGCTGATGCTAAGCCAATGGCTGTCGCGTAGCCGAATGACAGCTCTTCTTTTATAGGCGGTATATAATCATCCAGATTCCACAGCCTTTGCCAGACATTTCCTCTCTCTACTTTTACGTTCATAGATGCAGAGAGATATTCTTTAAACCCTGCGATGTTAGAGTTACCTCCACAAATAATTATTTTTTCAATCGGACTTTCCTTGCCTTCATCCACCCTGGTCTTCCAATAATTATAATGCTTGTTGATTTCATCTTTAAGACCACCAAGTGGCAAGGTAAGCGCTTCTTTGAGTTCTGGAGGAGATTTCTCTCCTATACCGTTTTCATTTTTTATGCGAGTAATCTCCGCGTCAGTGACTTTCATTATTTCTTTTATCTTTTGCGAGATAACATCACCTCCAAAATCAACAGTTGATGTGTAAACGACCACACCACAGGAAACAACAGAAAGTCCTGTACGCTTGTGTCCAAAGTCTACAACCATGACACTCTCTCGACAGTTGCGTGGCACCACGGCACGGGAAATCGCCTGCCCTTCAATCTCAAAAGACAGGGGTTGAATCCCTGACTCTTTAAAAGCCGCAAGATAACTCACAACAAAATCAGTCGGCAGAACAGTTACCACCGCTTCTACTTGCGAGCCCTTGTGGCTATTTTTGAGTAAATCGTAATCAAAAACAGCTGAGGAAAGAGCCACCGGTACTTTTGTTTCAAGCTGATATGACAAATTTGCCCTGATTTCCGAATCGTCAGCATTTGGGACCGTAACTTTAAACAAAAAAGCTTTTTCTTCAGGCAAAGAAACGTTGGCAAATAGAATACCTTCTTTTTTGAGAGACGCGAGAACAGATACGAGGGCCCGTTTGTCTTTAATCTGGCCGTCTATCACGCAACCTGCAGGCAATTTTTTTTCTCCGTATCTGCCCACCTTAAAATGTTTGCGGTGTCGCACAATTTCCAGATATTTAACCGAGCCATCTGTAATATCCACCCCGATTGCCGGCACTTCCAAAAAATTTGGTAGCGGGAACATGTCTTCAAAAGAATTATTGGAATGATTTACCCTAGGCATAACTTTACTCAATTATACTTTAGAAAAAATCAGAGAGTAAGTGGCGTGGCGACAAAAAAACTTGCCTTAGCAAGTTTTTTTTGTCGGTCTACTTCACCAATGTCCCATTTGGAACTTTTTTGCTTGGTTCTAGAAAAGCGATGCCGTCCTCCGCAGTTGCGGCTAGTATCATGCCGTGGCTCATGTGCCCGCGAAGTTCCTTAGGTTCAAGATTTGTCACAAAGGCCATCTGCCTACCAACAAGCACGCTTGGCTCAGGAAAGTACAAAGCTATGCCAGAAAGAATTTGTCTCGGGCTTTCCTCGCCCAAATCCACCCCAAGGACCAAAAGCTTATCCGCTCCTTCCAACTTTTCGGCTTTCACAATTGTACCAAATCTTATTTCTCCCTTTTTAAAATCTTCTATGCTTATCATGACTGCGTTTTGACTTTACTTTATGAACTTTATAAACCTTATAAACCCTACAAACTATTCTTTTTATCTAAAAAAGACTGGAGTACTATTGCCGCCGCGCGCGCATCATCGTCGTGACCCGTAATAATGCGCTTAGATTCTTGAGAGCTCAGGTATTCCAATTCAAACTGAACATGTACTCGTGTTTTTTCTTTGAGGAGGCCGGCAAACTTGATTACCTCCTTCATTATCGGATTATCCTTCCCCCCAAAATCAGTAGAGTGACCAATAACGACATCATTTATTTTTTCTTGCTCAATTATTTCCGCTATCTTGCCAATCGTTTTTTTGCCCTCGTTTAAAAATATATCCTTTGGAAAAGCCAACCTGCCAGAATCATCAGACATAGCAATGCCGATTTTCTTCTTACCATAGTCTATCCCGAGATATTTCATACATTGTATTTTATCTTCTATAACGAAATTGATACAATAGAGATATGCCTGAGTTGATTAGTGCTAATAGAGGTTTTTTCCCCAAAGGAAGGCAGTCTAAGTTTCTCAATAAAATAAAAGCTGAGACAGGACTATCAAATCAAAAATTGGCAGCTACAGCAGGTGTCCATCTGCGTACATTTTCAGACTGGAAGAGAGAGAAAAACTCTGTCTCACTGCAGGGCTTGCGTAACCTATGCGATTTAGCCAAACTTCCTTTACCAAAAGATGTCATTAGCAAGCCCGCATATTGGTATACGCACATGGGAGGAAAGACCGGAGCAAAAGTTCTATTTGAAAAATATGGAAAAATTCCGGTTAACGAAAAATACAGAAACAAAAAATGGCGAGAATGGTGGGACCGGGAAGGCAAATTCAAAAACGTAATTTTTACACCTAAAAAGGTCACCCTGCCGAGACATTCACCCCATCTGGCAGAATTTTTTGGAATTATGATAGGAGATGGTGGTATAACAAGATATCAAATAGGGATTACTTTAAATTCTGAAACTGATAAAGATTATTCTTTATATGTTACAAAACTTATTGAGGAACTTTTTAAGGTCAAGGTTTCCAAATACGCCCGTCCGCACACTAAAGCCTTGCTGCTTCGCGCCTCTGGAAAAGAGTTAGTTAATTTTCTGAACACCAACGGCCTCCATACTGGTAATAAACTAGCACAAAATCTGAATATCCCGAACTGGATTATGAATAACAAATCATATCGAAAGGCGTGCTTGCGCGGACTTCTTGATACAGACGGAAGTCTTTTTTACGAAAAACATTGTATAAAAAATAAGGTATACGAATACGCAAGATTAAATTTTGTAACAGCGTCTCCAGCCCTTGCCAATTCTGTCGTTGAAATAATGGCCTCGCTTAAATTAGAGCCGAAATTGCGACGAGATGGAAAAGCGGTTCAAATTGAAAACAAGACTAAAATAGGAAAATATTTTGAAACTGTCGGCACAAGTAATTTAAAACATCTGCAGCGTTGGCAAAGATTAAATTAGAATGTATGATACTTCCTTGGAGGAGTCGGATAGTGGTTGATTCCGGCTGTCTTGAAAACAGCTAGGCCCGAAAGGGTCTCGTGGGTTCGAATCCCACCTCCTCCGCCCTTAGTAAAAAGTATCGGAAGACCGGAGTGCTTGCTATGTTAAACTAAAACATATGAAAAAGTTTATCGAGGGATTTGGTTGGTATGGTACAGTTGCAATCGTCTTAGCCTATGCCCTAGTTAGCTTTGATGTATTAATTCCTACAAACCTTACTTATCAACTCCTTAATGGTACAGGAGCCCTGGGTATTGTGATTGTTTCTTTACATAAGCGTGCTTATCAACCTGGCGTATTGAATATCATTTGGACCTTGATTGCCTTAGCCGCCATTGTAAGAATCCTCTTTTACTGACCCCGACCCGAGTGCCTCAGACAGTCGCCTAAA
>JBAZWX010000086.1:0-3500 GCA_041660145.1 Minisyncoccota bacterium
AATTAAAATTATGAAAATGGAAACAATTGGAGAAGGAGTTCGGTCACCAGAAGTAAAAGAATATGCGTCGAGAGTTATCCTCTCTTTTATGCGACATGCGGAAAAGGAAACAGACGCGAGCAAGGCTGATGGGGATATTGAACTAACACCAAAAGGCAAGCAGCAGGCAGTGGCAAAACACGGTGCAGAAAATCCCGATCAAACAGTCGCCTTTGGAGATGATAGAACAAGAACAAGAGAAACCGCCCTATTGGCAGCGCTTGGAAACGATATTTTGGTTGGAAACCAAACTCTACAGGAAATAGAGGCCAAGGCTAACGAAAATCTAAAACTTGGTTCAAAAGTAGGAACCGATACAAGGTTAGGAGTAGGCACAATAGACCGAACCTCTGATTTTACCAAGGCGGCCATTCCGAGAATACGCGATGTTAAAGATTACGTGAAATTTTTGGCAGAAGAAAGCGATCAATTGGCTGAAAAATTTGGAGACAAAACCGCTCCAACATATTCAAGAAAAGCTGCCGATGTGGCCGAAATAATAGAGAAGTATCTAGCAGTTAGCCAAAGCTGGGACAAGCTAGTAAAAGAGGGTAAATATAAAGAAGAAACTCTTTGGAGAAAACTTGGATCACAACAAGGCGTTCTTGAATCTTTTTTGATGAAAGTCTTAGAAAACAGAAAAGGCATCGAAGAAAGAAACAAATTCGTCGGCGTCGTAGGAAATACTTTTGATTTTACAGAAGGGTTTGATACAGAAATTATCACGAAAGCGGACGGCACTCAAGAAATAGAAATAACCTACAAAAAAGAGGTCCCCGGCCAGGAACCATTCGAGATCAAAGAAAAAATAACCAAAGAGGATCTCGACAGAATAATAGCTGAAAGAAAATAAAAAATTAATCTACGATTATTCTAAAAATGGACAAACTAACCGCAAAACAAATATCGGAAACAATAGAAAGGGCAGGATTACATCTTGGAGTCAGAAGAGGTTTGCCCCTTTTTACATTAAGCACCATCGCCCATTCATATATAAATGGGATGAAGAAATTCCTTGGGTTTGGATACGACGCGCGTGTTTCCATCGGTGGAAAAAACTGGTGGCAAACACTAGACAACGACCCAAAAGTTAAAAAATCAATGGCGCTATATTTAAAAGATCATGGCGGTGTACTGGAAAACGACGTACTACTGATGCTACAAAAAACAGTATCTTTAGTATCTGGAGTGTTAAACACAGACGCCAATCCAAACGTTTGGGAAAACATCACTGAAGTGGTAAATATATATCCCGATTATATGACATGCATGGGCATAGTTAATACTATCTGGCGATACGTCGGAAATGACACAAAGACAGAGTTTCTTTCGGAAGAAAAAATCATCGAATATTCTGCTCTGAGAAATAACGTTGCTGAATACTACCCAAAACTAGAAATAAAACTCGAGGAGTATTGCAAACAAGTAAGTGAATCTTTAAAAATCGATGGGGATCTTCTACGTTATATGACTCTCACTGAAATTAAAAACTTTGTCGTAGAACACAATGTTTCCCCTGCCCTGATTTCTGAATTAGAAAAAAGAAGAAACAGCGGATATATCCATTATTTTGCCCTAGAAGATAGTGACGACAAAGTCACAACAGACAAAGATATCTTGGAAGAAATAACAAAAAAATATTTCACTCCGGTTGTGGACAATGCCAATTTTCTTAAAGGAGTCTGCGCAGAGAAAGGACATTTCACAGGGCCAGTGGTTTTGCTAAAACTCGATGCGGCCCCTAGTGACTACGACGATCTCACAGGTAAAGTTTTAGTCGCACATTTTACAAACCCAGCCCAACTTCCCCTGCTTAAAAAGGTCGGAGCAATAATAACCGATGAAGGCGGCCAGCTTTCCCACGCCGCAATAGTTTCCCGTGAGCTTAGAATCCCCTGCATTATTGGCACAAAAGTCGCGATGCAGATTTTGAAAGATGGTGATATGGTTGAAGTAGACGCCGACAACGGAATTGTTAAAATTTTAGAAAGAGCTAAGTAAAAACATGGATTCAAAAAAAGACAACACTGCGACTAGCGACGACAATCTCAATCACCCCGAAAGATTTGTTGTCTTTCGTGACAGGTATGATTATGGGCCGTTCCCTGCTCTATATTTTACTCACCATTGGCTAGGAGAAAGATCAATAAAATATTACGGAGCAAAAATAAGCTACCAGCTAGGTTTTGCCTCGGGGTATCTTCAGAAAGGAAAGTTCAAATATATTTTGGGGCTAAAAACAGAAGCAGAAAATTTTACAAAGGTCCTTGTAGATAAAATTATCAATGAACCTAATTTCGTCAACAATACAAACGATAAGTCCAAAAAGACAGAAAAAGAACTTGACATCTTCTTGGACGAGACTTTAAACAGTAAAAAAGAGCTACTGGTTAAAAACCTAATAGAACTACATCAAAAATGGTTCGACTCGTATGCAGAATTTAGTTTTTGGAACATTCCGCTGTGGCTTATGGTCCCCGATCTCCTCGCAGAAAAAGTAAAATCACAACTAAAAACATCTTACCAAGTTTCTGACGAAGAATTTTTGCAGTTAGTAACACCAGACACCGCCTCTTACCTCTTTGAAGAAGAAACAGAATTACTAAAAATTGCCCAGTATATAGATTTTGAAAAACAGAACTGGTTATCACAACCGGAAAATACCCGAGCGATGTTAAAAGAACATGCCGATAAATGGTTCTGGATCCCCTTCGACTATCTTGGGCCAGATATTTGGCGAGAGCCAGAAATGTTAAAAAGACTTTTTGATATTGCAAATAATAAAACAACTGCTTCAAAACTGCTTAACCAAAAATTGCAATACCATAAAGATTTGAGAAACAAGCAAAACTCTATAGAAGCCAAATACAAAATATCAGAGGTAGAAAAACGCTTACTAAAAGAACTGCGCACAATTGCCAACATGCAGGATGACAAGAAAAAGATATGCACCAAGGCGCAATATGTTCTCCAGTCTGTTATTTTCAAACAAACCGCAAAAATTCTAAACATATCAGAACCTGTCGTCCTTATAAAATTCACCCATGACGAAATATGGGGCGCGCTTAAAAACGAAAGCGCTATAACTAAAGATGAGATAGAAAAACGCAAAATAGGATGCGCCGGTATTTTGGGCCCCAGAGGCTACGAGATAATAAGCGGCAACGATGCCGTCAAATTATTCGAGATATTTTCTCAGACAAGCACAGCGGTAAGTGATTTCCGAGGACAAATTGCCTCTCGAGGAATAATCAGAGGAAAAGTAAAGGTTTTATTGAGCCCCAAAGATATAGGAAAAATGGAAAAGGGAGATATTTTGGTTGCCAACATGACTACCCCTGATTATATTTTGGCGATGAACAAGGCCGCAGCCATCGTTACTTCCGAAGGCGGTCTGACCTGCCACGCGGCAATAGTTGCCCGAGAACTAAAAATCCCCTGCATAATCGGAACAAAAATTG
>JBAZWX010000087.1:0-3499 GCA_041660145.1 Minisyncoccota bacterium
ACAAGTAATTTCCAACCAAACTTTTCTCTGATATTTGCCACGTCGCCGAAAGAGACGGCCTAACCTCTGGTGAGGCTATTCCTACTTTACTCAACAATATTCCAGTGTAGTCAGAGGCCAAAACAGCCACAACAAAAACAATCAAAACCCAGAAAGCGTAACTTTTGATAATTCCGGAATATTTTTTGTCAGAGACAATATCCGTGAAAAATAAAGAATATAGCAAGACAACCAAAGCTAAAACTCCGACAACCACGAGTCCAGCGTAAAAATTAACAACTACAGCGCCCAGTGATGACAGGACGAGAAGAACTAGAGCATATTTTGACTTCTGTGTTTTAAAATCACAAATTTCCAAGAACGTCATGGAAGATACTGCCAACAAGCCAAAGATTATTCCAAGATCATTCCACTTACCAATGGCACCGACAATTTTACCTCCAGAAAATGGCCACCCTAAAAATACTTGTGACAATTGAGACAAAAACACCAGAGCCAGAGACAAGCCAAGCGCAGATAATATTATTTTCCTGCGTACTGGGTCAACGAAAAAATGGAAGGAAAGACCCAACATGACGAGAAGAGCAAAGAGGGATATCACCGTTCCCATTTCTCCATAAGACCCAATTATTGATTGTTGCATGGCGCCAGAAAGAAGGCCCGAAACTAGAGTCACAATAAATACAGCCACCAGCGACCAAAAAATAGGACTGGCTGGCAAAACCACTTCGCCATCATCAAGACGGGCCAACAACCAAAAAAGAAGAGCCAAAAAAGCCCCGACAATAAGGATCGATGACTTAACAAAATCTAAAGGTAAATTTATAGACACCGGACTAAAGGCTATAGGCAATAAAGCCGCCGTAAGAGCAAAAACAAAAAAAGATATCTTATCTAATAGGCCCTTTCTTTTCTTTGTTTTTTTGGCACCAGAAGCAGCTCCAACGGTATCTATCGCTTCTTCTGCAACAACAGAATCAATATTTTTTTCATCCATAGAATTTTTTTATAAAACTAAACTCCTAACATTATAATTGAAAACAAGATAAGCAACAATAAGGTATACACATCGGCCCTAGACACATGTATGATAATTTGTTATTATATATATCGCCGCGTTGGATAGCTACCCCAATTTATTGGGGAGGAAAGTCCGAACATCCTCCGAAAGGAATGGTAGTGGGTAACCCCCATCTCCAGTAATGGACGAGGTGCGAGCAGAGACGCCCACAGCTCGAAAGGGCTTGGGTTTCGACACTATGTGTCGAAAAGCCTGACGGTAACGCCAGGAGTGAAACGGCTAAATCCTTACCTGGATGCAAGGCCGTGCTCCAATTTTGCCTGCCGCAGGGAGCCGCAAAATTGAGAGTCTTGAGCGAAGTCGAAAGATAATCCTTCGACAAGCTCGGGATGCTCAATCTTGCAACCACCTGCGGTGGGCATGATTGGCAGAGTGCCGCTTGACCCTAAGAGTAATCTAAGGGCTAGATAAATGGCTATCGTTCGTCGAAAGACGGGTACAGAATTCGGCTTATAGACGCGACAATATCAGAAACCGCTCCACACCGGAGCGGCTTTTGATTTAGTCAGAGAGTCAGAGAAAAAAACTACTTCTTTTTTTGATCTTTTAATAGAGATGGGTCTTCACTCTTAACATAATCGACCTCACAAACACCTGCCACACAAGCAAGCTGTTTTGGATTTATGGTTGTGTCGTCGTACTCATACAAAGACAGTTTAGCAAAATCGATTTCCGGAAATTTAGAAATTAACTCTTTGTAAGTTTTTTCTGTAATCTCCTCATACGGAGCTAATTGATAAACATGATTGTCTCTTGGCAAGAAGGATAGCCCGCCTATAATATCCCAATTTTCGTAAACCCAACTCCCAACCCTGAGCCACTCATCAGACCCAATAGAAATGGTGACCGAAGGATTATGCTCTGTATAATTTGTTTTGACCATTTTCCAGTATTCCAACTGCTCAATCGCGTTTATGTCGTTTTTAAAAGTAGACCCTCCCGGAGCTTTTACCGGAAATTCCAAAACATATGCCATCGCACTATCTTGGCTTTGACCAACCTCTGGGTGGTAAGGCACACCCATGTCCTTTAGCATCAAAAATAAAGGATTATGACTCTCGATTCTTATCCTTCTTATGTAGTATTTGGCATGTCTTGGGTGTGCACCAGAAGAAGAGTCAAATAGTTGTGACCCGTCACCAGAAGGCTTCACGCAGGTTGCTGCCGTAGCCGGTTTTATCCCAAATTTTTTGGCGTACTTTTTGTTTGTTTCCACCACTTGGTTTTTCATCTTCTGCCAAATGCCAGGTTCTCTAAGAAGAGGGCAATCCCATTGGCCTGTAACCGAAACACCAAGAAGGGCCTCCTCTTCACAGTTTTTCTTCCATTCCTTAGAAAGATAAGGAAACTTTGTAAGTACAGCCTGGTAGGTACCCAAAATAGCCGCTACCCTAGCTTTATCAAGCAAAGATTTTTCTGTATCTTCAGGCCTGGCTACGATTTCACTTAAATTACAGAACTGTTTGGATCTAAGGATTATCTCTCCGCAAGGGTTCATCCCGCAATCTTCAAAGTGGTTAACAAAAGTGGTCCACCTTCTTTTGGGCAACTGTTTTTCTAAACTTCCTCTGTTAAAAATACCGCGCTCGCCGGATCCAGATCGAACTAGGCCCATCCACTCTTCCAAAAATTGGCTAGCTGTTGGTTTCTCGTTGTATACGGCAGAATTGTTCGACATACTCCTTTCTGGATGAGCCAAATAAAACTGTCCGCTTTTGGCTCCTGCCATCTCGGAATCGTCCAACTCAGAAAGCGATATGAAAGCGCTTCTTCTTATTCCGCCAGTAACAACAACTTCGCCTACCTTACAAATAATATCGTGTGCATCCAATGTAGTCAGATGCCTACCCTGACGGGTCAACATCTTGTTCTTAACAAAGTCTAGAAGACTTTTAAGTGGAGCCGGGCCAGAAGATCTTCCTCCCATAGTTTTTAAACGCGCACCCTGCGGTCTGAGTTTAGAATAATCAAATTCTATATCTTTCCCTTCCGACCATACGTTTAAGCCAATAGCCAAGGCATCTGCCCACCCCTCTTTACTGTCGACAACAACATGGACTGGCAATTTTTTTCCTGTCTGGCGCTTTATTATAGGCAAAACTTCGATATTCTGCCTCTCGACAGAAAAACCGATCCCAGTGCCACACATAAGCACATACATTATCTCTGCAAAATCTTGCCATTTTTTGGGAGCGACAAAAGCACAATTGTAAGCACATACATTTGTAGCTCGAGCAGCCACACCGGCACCCCACAAAAGCCTCATTGATCCCATTGCTTTCATGTGAAGCATATTTTCCTTGATTTCAGAATATTCAGATTCAGACAATTTATCACCCAAATTTTCTCTCATGAAATCAATGTATCTGGAAATAGTTTCAACCCATGTTTCTCTACGTCCTTTTTCTGGAACCCATC
>JBAZWX010000088.1:0-3455 GCA_041660145.1 Minisyncoccota bacterium
GATTTGCGCGTTTTTTATTGGGTTTTCGCCAGATTTGATTATTTTGTCTTCCATGATATTAACGGAGACTTTATCAACATTCTTGGTGTTAATGTCTTTGTGTCTTTTCTTTTTTTACAGGGAACACAGAGATGATCGTTCTCTGTATTTTGGACTCTCAGTAGTTGTTATGGCCATTGCCTCTTTAGTCCGGACGACATCACTTCTTTTTTTTCTACCATACTTTTTGGATGTTGTGATTTTTGACAGAAACAAAAAACTTTTTGCGATTTCAGTATTGTTGCCACTCTTTTTATTTTTACCTTGGACTGTCCGCAATTATAATATTTACAAATACCCGGTTTTTTCTAATTTGGCCTTTGGCACCAATCTAGCTGCTGGAAATCGGGTTGGTGCCAGTGGTGAACAAGAACGTTATGATGCTGGAGATCAATACATAAAGGAACATGGATACGTGGTTGCAAACAAAAAAATGACAAGAGATGGGGTTAATTTTATTATTGGTCATCCAGTGGATTTTTTGTTTTTAACAGCAAAAAAGATCTCTTTATTTTTTAGTTCTGCGAGGCCTTTAGCTTTTTGGCCGCATCTCAGTGGCCTAAACAAACTTTTTTTTATCGTCTCGTCTGCGCTATATTCTTTTATTCTCTTTGTTTTTGGTGTTAAAGGTATGTTTTTTTTGTACAGAAATACCAGGGAGTACAACAACAAAAATCTTTTCTTTTTATTTTTGTCTTTTTTCCTTCTTTCCGTGATTCCTGTTATCCTTCTGGTTGTTGAAACGCGATACAGAATCACATCTTACATTTTTCTTTCAGTCTTTGCGGCTGGTGGTCTTTTTGATAAGTTTGCTGCCGGCGATAAAAGAATACTAGCTGTTTGTCTTTTTGTTTTCTTGTTAAACACGATGGTCGATGTGATGTTAAATCTAGATCGCGTTAAGCTTTTTTAAGTTATGAACATACCTTTTGCTGATAGACTAAGCAGTTTATTAAAGACAGATACTAAATATGTATTTTCTTCGGGCTCGTGGTTGGTATTATCGGAGACGGTGGCCATTTTGTCGTCCTTTGCTTTAAGCGTATTTTTAGCCAAGATATTATCTAGGGAAAGTTATGGTACCTATAAATATTTCTTTTCTATTTTTGGGATGTTAAATGTAACGACCCTTGCGGGCATGAGTACTGCTGTTAGCCAAGCAGTTGCAAATGGTAATGATAGTGCTGTTTTTTCTGGTCTCAAAATAAAAATGAAATTTGGTTTTGCGGGCCTATTTTTTGGGCTTGTACTTTCTGCTTATTATTTTATTATGGGGCGGCCTGATTTGGCGTCGATAGTATTTTTAATTAGTTTTTTTGTCCCATTTTTTGATCCTTTGGGTGTTTACTGGCCATTTTTACAAGGCAAAACGAGATTTGATTTGATTTTCAAATATGAGGCTCCGCTAAATTTATTATCAACAGTTTTCTTGATTTCATTGAGTTCTTGGTCTGGACAAGTCGTTGTTGTAATACTTGGGTATCTTTCTTTTTGGACGTTGGCCAGATTGCTTATTTTCATATTATCTACACGAAATATCAAAAATGACAGCAAGATAAACGGCGATAGTTCCTCCTTGCTTTCTAACGGATTACATCTGAGTGCTGTCCGAGTAATTGACTCGGTAGGATCTTATGCAGACAAAGTGATACTTTGGTCTTTTCTTGGTCCAGCCGCAGTGGCTCTTTACAGTGTTGCTTTGTCTATCCCTTCACGGCTAGGCGTTGTTTCTAAAATAATTTCTAACTTGGCATTTCCTAAAATGGCAAAACAAGATTATTCAACTCTGGCAGGAACTTATTCAAGAAAAATGATTCAAGCAGGAAGTGTTTCTTTTGTTTTAGCTGTTTTTTATATAATAACTGCCAGTTTGATTTTCGGATTGATTTACCCAACCTATCCTGATGGCGTTGCTCTTTCTAAACTTGCTGCGTTAAAAAGCATTTTTATTTTACCTGGTACCATATTGGCCACAGCTTTTGTTGCTCATACAAGGAAAAAAGAACTATATTCTCTGAGAGTATCTTCTGTTATTTTTTACCTGATGTTGCTTTCCTCGTTGACATATTTTTTTGGTGTTTGGGGTGCTATTTTGGCCGGAGTTGTTTCTGCTGTGTTTGACATGATTTTAGCTTTCATATTAGCCAAAATTTTTGTTTCACATTGATTTCTAAAGACATGGAGTCGGTTAAGAAAAACATTAAAATAGTTTTGGCCATAAATGATCTTGGGTTTGGTGGGGGGCAAAGAACCTTAGTGATGGAGGCCAACGAGTTTTTAAAGATGGGAGTTGATGTTTTTGTCGTAACGACGCTTGCTGGAGGTAAAGAGGATTTTCTAGACTTGTTAAAACTGGAGAAAAATAGAATTTTTAGAGCGAATATAAGAAGTTATTTTGACTTTATCAGATTTTTTAAATTGGTAAGATTATTGAAGGATATAAATGCTGACTTTGTAATCTCTAACTTATTTTTTACCAATTTATTTATAAGAGCGAGTAAGTTTTTTGGTGTTAAATCAAAAATCTTTGTCAGAGAAGGCAATACGATGTCTTTTAGAGGAGCTTTTTCTATTTTGGTTGACAGACTTATGAGTTTCGTCACAACAGGTTACATAGCTAATTCTTTTTTTGTAAAAGATCAGTTGATGAAAACTCTTAAGTTATATTTTAAAGATGTTGCCGTCGTTTACAATGGGATATATAACACATTTTTTTTGCCAGAAAACAGAAAAACAAATTATCATTTTTCTGGTTGTTTGAATATCGTTTCTGTAGCCAGCGTCACACGTAAGAAAAATCAAGTCATTGTTCTCGACGCCATTAAAATTTTAAAAGAAAAAGAAGTTAATGTGACGTTAACCATTTTTGGCGTTGGTTCAGAGGTAAATAATTTGTTGTCTAGGGCCAAGTTGCTGGGGGTAGAGGAAAATCTGTTTATAAAACCCCCTCGATCTGATACGGAATCTTTTCTAAAAAATTTTGATGTTTTTATTTTGACATCTTTATGGGAAGGGATGCCCAATTCCATGCTTGAGGCTATGGCTGTTGGGTTACCGGTGGTGGCTCCCGACTGTGGATGGTCTAGGGAAATTTTTAAAGAAGGGATAAATGGATTACCAATAAAAGAAATGACTTCAGACGGAGTGGCGTCTGCCTTAGAAATTCTTTTTAACGATGACGGTTTACGTAAGGAATTGGGTGACAATGGGAGGAATTTTGTCGCCGACTGGAAGTGGGATGCTCATGCCAGGAAAATTTTAAACTTATTAAAATAAGAACATGTGTGGTATTTTGGGATTTAATTTTATAAATAAAAAAGATCTTGAAAAATATTCGGGTCTCTTGTCACATCGTGGCCCTGATGGAAGCGGATACTTTACTGACCCAAGCGCTGGAATCTCTTTGGCCCATAGGC
>JBAZWX010000089.1:0-3424 GCA_041660145.1 Minisyncoccota bacterium
AGCTAGAACTATTATTTTTTCTGGAGGGTAGTTGTCTATGTGCTCATGAGAAATTATTGTGCCAGGTTTTACTTTCAACAACTCGATCTGCTTAGCTATCGCGATATTTGTTTTCATGCTTCGCCCTCTGACGACGATTTTTTTACCTTGTTCCTCGGCCACTTTAATGACAAACATTATTCTTTCCAGAAGCGAAGCAAATGTTCCCATTATCAGTCGTCCTTTGGATTCTATTATTATTTTTCTGAGATTTTCGTGCACAACCCTTTCAGAAAATGACCACCCTGGCCTCTCTACGTTCGTTGAGTCGGCTGCCAAAAACAGGTTGTTTTCTTTTCCTAAAGACGAAAAAACCTCGACCTCAGCTGGTAGGGGCTCGCCCTCGTTGTGGTCGACTTTAATGTCACCCGTGAAAATTATATTTCCGTAAGGGGTTTCTATTATGAGACCCATTGAGTCTGGTATCGTGTGTGTTACGCGGAATGCCCTCACAGACAAGTATTTTCCTACTCGAACTTTTTTATTTTCTTCGATTATCTCCATTTTCAGGGGAGGTAGCTCGGGGAATTCTTCTTGACGCTTTTTTATCATTACCGAGGTTAGGTATCTGGTGTAAATGGTCGGGTTTCCAAGCCTGCTGCAAATGTATGGAATGCCTCCTGTGTGGTCCAAGTGGCCGTGGGTGACAAAAAGCCCGCGGATCTTATCTTTTCTTTTTTGGAGATATGAGGTGTCCGGAATGACATAATCTACACCTGGGGCTTCTTCTCCCGGGAATTGTAGCCCAGCATCGATTATAATAATATCGTCGCGATATTGAACCGCGGTCATATTTTTACCGATCTCCTCCACTCCTCCGAGAGGAATTATTCTTATGCTATCTTGGTCTAGCGGTATCACGGGGTTTTGTCTTGGCTGATCTAGAGGTATTTGTTGAGCACCCGGAAAGTTTGAAGGCCTAGAAAACGTCCTTTGCCCGCCTCTTGGAGAAGCGATAACGCGTCTAGATATTGGTCTTTTTGGCATAGCATGCCCGTGTCTATTATTGTCCATATAAAATAAAGAGAGTTTTGTTTAGACGCCCGCAAAGGGAGTCTATTATTAATTATTTTTTTAAAAATATCTTCCAGATTTTGTCGGTATTAATATACCAGTCGTAAACGTCTGCAAATCTTTCGGAAGATGTGGTAAGAGGAGCAAGATGAATATTTTTTATTTTTTGTGGTGTCACGTATATAAAATGAGGAGAGTATAAAAAGATTGCCGGCATGTCTTTTGCTATTTCGTCTTGGAATTTTTTGTATATAGATGCTCTATTATCGGCGTCCATTTCGGTGCGGGCCGATTCAAGAAGCTTGTCTACCTTACTGTTGGCATAAAGGGAAATGTTTAAGCCGGGGTCGTTGCGTTGAGATGAGTGCCAAAAAGGGAAAAGATCCAAGTTTCGTCCGATTATTTCTCCGAAGAAAAGAGCCTCGTATTTTCGTGGCCTTATTATATTTTGGTTAAGATCGCCTATTTCGTACACTTTAACTTCTGTCGGAATTCCCAACTTTTCCCACTGAGCTTTAACAATAGCGGCGGTTTCTTTTAATTGAGGAACATCGGCCGTGGCTAGGCTTATTTTTAATTGAACGACAACTTTCTTGCTGTTTTTCTTTTCCCACAGCTTGGTCGCAGGATTTATTTTCCAGCCGGCTTTTTTTAAGAGATTCCGAGCCGTTGCCAGTTTGTCTATTCCTTGTTTTTCGTCAGAAGCTGTTTCATTGGTGGCCATCTGATTTGGGGGAATGGGTCCAAGGGCCGCTGTACCATAACCTCCTAGAACTTTTTTTATGATCTCATCTCTGTCCATTGCGGTATTTAGGGCGAGTCTAACTCCAAGTTCTGAAAGTGCCGGTGATTGATTTTGGTTCAGGAAGATAGCGAATACACGGGGTAGTATAGATGTGACAACCAAGCTGCTGCCTATTTCCTTTATGTCTGACGCGTTGTCTGGAGAAATTAAACCCATGGCTTCAATTGTGCCGTTTTTGTAGTCGCCAACAAGGCTAGCTTCGTCTGCATAAAACTTTATTCTTATATAATCTATAAGAGGTCTGCCTAGTGAAAAATCTTTGAATGATTTCAGATCGTAGTAATCTGGCACGCCAGAAGACTTGGTTTTTAGACTAAATATTTTGTAAGGGCCGCTCCCAATTGGCTGGAGGTTGTATTCGCTGAAAGGGAACATGGCGATTTCGGCACCTTGCCAAACGTGTTTCGGCATAATTCCCATAGTGGTGTTGTCCAAAAAAGACGAGTAGGGCTGTTTTAGTGTGAATTGTATTGTTGAGTTGTCTAGTTTTTCTATCGTTACTCCTTCCCAGTTTGCACGGCGAGGACTTTTAAGGTTTGGGTCTTTCGCTGTGTTTATGGTGTAGACAACGTCATCGGCTGTCACTGGCTTGCCGTCGTGCCAGTAAATATTTTGTTTCAGTTTAAAAATGTAATTTTTTTTATCGTCAGAAATTTGATAGCTTTCGGCCAAATCGGTGACCAGTTCTCCAGAATTGTTTACACGCATTAACCCAGAGTAGATAAGAGATACCAGGTCTCGGTCGGCGTCCGATGAAGCTAAAAGGGGATTGATAAATCTTGGAGGGCCAACAACTCCTTCAGAAAATTCTCCGCCCGGAGCTGGTACCTCAACAAGATATTTATCGTTTATTTTAGAAATGATGGAAATGGCTCCAAATATAAAAATAAGGGTAAAAATTCCCAACGTGGCGGTTTCTTTTGCCGTCATGTGTTTTACTGCGCTTTTTATTTCCTGATTTGTCGGTATCCAAGCACCAAAACGACTTGTCCTGACGGATTTTAAAACAGAGCTCGTTTTTCCTTTGAGAAGTGAAAACTTTTCTTTCACGTTTTAATTTTCAGATATGACGAATTATATGGGGATGCGCGCTGTATGGTGAAACAGATAATATCCCGGTTGGTCACCTGTAAAGTTAGACGAACAAAGCGGCGAGCGAAGAAACTGCAAAAAGTACGGCTAAAACTATTGTTGCGATAAAGAGCCACTTTTCGGCTCCTCTTTTTGTCGAAAAAGATGATCCACTCATATCGCCACCGAAAGTTCCACCAAGGCCAGCCTCACTTCTTTGCATCAAAATGGCAATTATAAGAAGCACAGATAGAACGATTTGCGCCCAAGGCAATATTGTAGCGAGTTGTGTCATTTGTCTCATTGTATCAGAAGCGCAGGTTAAGTCAATAGAGGTGTCGTTATCTTGCCATTTTATGAGCACGCGTACCCCGTGAAATCGGGGTCGCTCAAGTCCCTGCCTGCGCAGGCAGGTCGGCGCCTCCTCCAGCCCGCCAGACCATCGGTCAGGCTGGAGGAACGCTGCGAAGTCTCCTAAAATGGCAAGATAACGAC
>JBAZWX010000090.1:0-3409 GCA_041660145.1 Minisyncoccota bacterium
CTTTAAACCTAAAAGTCAAGACTCTACTTCAGCCCCTTACAGTTAGCTGCGGGGGTATAGCGGGCGGCACGGGCGGCCTCAATGGTATCAAAATAAATTTTATTTTCCTCTTTTATGCTTTTGGCTCCCGAACACCACGGCGCATGGTATTTGGTGCCACTCTTTGAAGCAACCACTTGCCCTCCCTCTTCTAAAGTGGGCACCTCAAAAGTCGGCTGACCTACCGAAGAATCGCCTCCGTAGGTTGCGCCCGACTCAGCCACGCTTGCAGAGAGTATTCTAGCGTCCTGATTGCCATTTTCCTGCATAGAAAGCCTGCCAATACCAAATCCCCCAATTCCCACCAAAACTATCATGAGGGAGGTCAAAATATCGGCCAAATTGGCCTGTATTAGCCTCTTTATCTCCCCTATCTGAGGTCGCTCTAAAAACATTGCTTTTTCCAGAATTTCGTTTATAATTCTTCCTACTTACTTAATAATATGATTTTAGTTATTGGTTTTCCAGTATCTAGTATCAAGCAACAAATATCTAGTATATGGCACATAGAAAAGCTGGAGGTACAGCGCAAAACTTAAGAGATTCAAACCCAAAATACCTGGGCACCAAGCTCTATGACGGAGAAAAGGCGCAGGTGGGTTCTATTATTGTGCGTCAGCGAGGTACAAAAATAATAGCGGGTCGTAATGTAGGTATGGGCAAAGACCACACCCTATTCGCTCTCAAAGACGGTACAATAAAATTTGGCACAAAGAGACGTTCAAGCTTTGACAGCCAGACGAGCATAAAAAAAATCGTTCACGTAATTTAGCCTTCATATTTTAAAACAAAAAACTTCCGGAGCCGCCGGAAGTTTTTTGTTTTAGCCTAATGCTTCAACTTTCAATTTAAAATTTACCCTCTCCCCTGCCCCAGATATAGAAACATCAAACTCGCCGACAGATTTGTAATGCCCTTCAAATTTTATTTTTTCTTCCAGAAGGGATACGCCAAGTTGTTCGCGAACAGCGACAATGATTTCGGCAGGGCGAATCTCTTGATACAGATGTCCTTTTTCATTTGCCTTTGCCTTTACGGAAACGATTTTGCCCGTGAGAGCCTTCATGTTTTCAATCAAACTATTTTTCTGGCCTTCAAAAGCGCCTGTCTTAGATTTCATTCTTTCCTCTAGGGCACGTACCCTTTCCGGAGTTGCTTTTTCGGCGAGTCTGCGGGGTATTAAAAAGTTAATAGCGTGACCATCAGAAACCTCCTTTATCTCCCCCACCCTACCAATCTTAGCTGTGTCTTTAAGTATTATGACTTTCATCCGTGTTAGTTTACCCCCACACCAAACCTTTGCCAAGGCTTGATGTGGGGGTATACCTCCACACGTCCGTTTGTCAAAGCTGAGATGTGGGGGTATAGTAGATTTTAGAATAGAGCGCCCAAGAGAGGAGGCTGGAATGGAGAGACATTATTATATCGTGAAGTCTACTAGAAATGGCCAGGAAAGATATGTTTTTCGCTCGTCTCTAGGTTGGCCGAGGCTCGAGGAGAGGGAGGAACTCGTGCTTTCAATCAACTCAAAGGAGTACAATCCCCCGACCAAAGCCAGAGCCAAAATTTTCCGACGGCTCCGAAAACAAGCCCGGGAAAGGAACATACCCCATGTCATCAATCTTGATGTTTAAAGAATGGGTGCATCTAAAAAGCCGCTACTCGTAACTAACACGGAGTAAGCGGCTTTTGCTTTTTTTAAATCTAGAAACTATTTAAGCAATTCCACTGCTTTTTCCATCTGTAAATCTCTTTCCAAATCCTCACCTCTTTCCACGGGGAAGTCAGGATTCAAACCTTCTTTGGAAATATTATAACCATTTGGCGTTAGCCAGCGAGCCACAGTAACCTTGAGTGATGTTTCCGGCGTGATACTTATAACTTCCTGCACAGAACCCTTACCAAATGTTTTCTCACCCACAAGCTTGGCCACCCCGTGCTCAGAAAGTGCACCCGCCAAAATTTCGGAGGCAGAAGCTGAGCCCTCGTCTACAAGTATGACCATTCTCAAACTATCATTAAAAACATCGTAACCCTTACTTCGAAAAACATCCTCATCGCGATTGCCCCCAAAATCTTCTCGCACCACCACCTTGCCTGCAGGTAGGAAAAAGCTGGCCATATCTATAGCCGCATCAAGATACCCTCCAGGATTGCCCCGCAAATCTAAAATAAGTTTATGCGAGCCCGATTCAACAAACTCCCGCAATGCGTCTCTAAATAGTCCAGGCGAAACGGCAGAAAAGTTGTAAAGATTGATGACAAAAATATTGTCAGCCCGCAGTGCAGTCTCAATTGTTGGAATTGTAATAACTGCTCGAGTTACTTTTATTTCTTTAGGCTCTTCATTGCCCTTTTTCAAAATAGTCAATTTCACCACCGTGCCCGTCTCCCCACGAATGATGCGCACCGCCTCATCCACCGACAATCCGGCCGTAGCCGTCTCGTCAATTTTTATTATTTGGTCGCCAGACTGTAGTCCCGCCCTTTCCGCCGGAGTATTTTTAAGGGGCGCAATAACTGTCAAAATTTCATCTTTAATTCCAATTTCCATCCCTACCCCACTAAAATTGCCGCGAATATCTTCGGCAAACATTTTGGCCTCAACTGGAGGCATGAAGACTGTATACGGGTCACCATAAGACTTAACGAGGCCCTCTATCGCCCCCCACACCTTATCTTGGTCCGATACTTCTTCATTTCCCCCGACAAATTTTTGCTCCAGCACATTCCAGGTCTGCCAAAAAGGTCCAAAATCAACTTCGGCAGAAGACGTCTCTTCTTTACCAAAAATGGAAGTAACCTTGCTTACGGCTGGCCGATTTTCAAAACCAAAATAGACTCCAGAGAGAAAGGCTCCGGCCAAAAAAACAATACCCAAAGATATGTATAAAAATCTATTATTAAAGTTTGATTGCATCAGTCGCACTATTATCGCCCACAACTAATTTTTAATCAACAAAGCAGTTATTACCCTTTCTCATTACCCAGTACTTTTATATAATTAAAGTGTAAATGATTACACGCTATACATATAAAGATTTGGTGTGGTTGGATGTAGAATCGCCCAGTACAGCTGAAGTCCAGCAGATAATACAGGAATTTGATATTGACCCACTAATTGCGGAGGAACTCTTAGTTCCCACCCTTAAAAGCAAAGTGGATTTATACAAGGACTTTATCTATCTCATCCTCCACTTCCCCGCCATAAAACACACCTATTCCACAAGCCCAAATCAGGAGGTTGATTTTATAATCGGTAAAAAATTTATAATCACCGGACGCTACGACACCATTGACCCAATGCACAAATTCTCCAAGATTTTTGAGGTTAATTCAATAATAGATAGGAGTGACATAGGAGAACACG
>JBAZWX010000091.1:0-3348 GCA_041660145.1 Minisyncoccota bacterium
TGAACAAGAGAATAACTCTGACAGATAAAAAAACGGCAGGAGACCCCAGATATTTTCTGCAAAAATTTTTAGAAGAACATCAAAGGCAGTAATTATTTCTTTTTTGCCAATATTTTTAAAAAAACATACACTAATCACATGATTGAACAAATTCAAAAGGAAACATGCAAGAAGGTTACAACATATGCCGGCGGCACCGAGGAACCAAACGGGCACCTCGTTGAACTTTACAAAGATGGGGACAAAACTGTCGTTTATCTTACTGTAGCCCTTCCGGGGGCGTTTAAGGGTTTCCATTTGCATAATGAGAGACAAAGTCACTATGTATGTTTGCGCGGCAAAGCAAAGATTACAGTCGTGGAAGGTAAACAAAAAGTTGAACATATTTTGGATGCCTCTGTTCCGGAGAGGTTGCTTTTGCCCACGAAGGTTTATATTGGGATCGAAAATATTGGCACGGAGGAAGTTTGGTTGATCAATTTTCCACATCCCAGTTACGATCCCACGCTCAAAGGAGAACAGGAAGATAAAACTCCCGCGGAAATTGAAGAGCAATTAAAGTAGAAACAAAAAATAATCTCATGAAAATTCTTGTTACTGGTGGAGCAGGTTCCATCGGTGTTTTTGTGGTAAAGGCGCTTTGTTCACGCGGAGACGAGGTTGTAATTGTTGATGATTTCAACGATTTTTATGACCCGCAATTTAAAAGGGTAAGATTAAACGCTGTATTAGGCGATAATGTCTCAAAGGTTTTTGAATGTGATATTCGTGATGCAAACAAATTGAACGACATTTTTGCAGAAGTTAAACCGGACAAAGTAATTCATTTGGCGGCATGGGCGTCAGTGCGCCCGTCGTTGGAAAATCCTTTATTATATACACAGGTAAACGTTGACGGTACGGTCAATGTTTTTCAGGCGTGTGTAAAAAATAACGTCAAAAATGTCGTGTCCGCTTCTTCTTCTTCGGTTTATGGAAGAGGGCTAACCTCTCCGTATCGAGAAGATATGTTGTGTGACAATCCGATTGCTCCTTATGCCGCCTCAAAAAGATCCGGTGAAATATATGCGTGGATGTACAACTATTTGTATAAGTTGCCTGTAATTTGTCTACGTTTTTTCACTGTTTACGGCCCTTGGATGAGACCGGATATGGCCACATGGCGTTTTACGGAAAAAATTTATCAGGAGAAAGAGATTCATCTTAGAAAAACGACAGCAGACGGAACGGAAGTAAGGCGTGATTTTACTTTTGTGGATGATATCGTTAGCGGTATAATTTTGGCCCTCGATAAAAATACCAGATTCGATATTGTTAATCTTGGCAATAATGATCCGGTGCCCTTGACGCGTTTTGTTGCGGCAATCGAAAATGGTCTTGGTAAAAAAGCCAAGGTTGTTGAAGAAATATTGCCGGCGGAAGAAGCTATCGTAACGTTTGCCGATTTAACTCACGCCAAAGAAGTTTTGGGTTTTGAGCCGACAATTTCTATCGAAGAAGGTCAGAGACGTTTTTCCGAGTGGTACAAAAACGAATACCAGCAACTTTTTCCCAACGGAATAACAAAATCAGTTTACTGGTCTTAAACTGTTGGGGAGCTAAATCAGAGTCGGACTTTAAACATTAGTAACCCTATTTATGAACTATCCGAGACGGTTTCGGTAACAGTATTTATGAGCTATAACGATAGTTGACATATTATATTTATTTTTATATGATGTGGTGTTGTTGGTTTTACAGAGAAACGAGGTGTTTTGACAGATCTTTTGACATCAGAATAGGAGATAACCATGGACTGGTTAAAGAGATTTTTCGTGGCGTTGTTCTGCATCAACAAGATGCGGCGTACTCTGAAGAAGAGGTGCGACAAAGCAATCGATTTGCCGAATCGCACACTCACCATCTTCGAAGGAGACAAGGGATTCGCAGCCGATTTAAGAGACGACGGCTACGCCTTGGGTATTTTCCCCATGCGTAGGCTTTCGAAGTGGGGAGAGTTTTCGTTATCGGAGATCATCTCCAAACCGCTGTCTTTCTTGAGCGATCTTTCCGGCACTTGCGTGAAGAGCATCCAGGCGAGCGTAACCGAAACATTCGTTCGGTTGTTCGTCGAGCGAATCGAGACGTCCAAGAAAGCGGCACTGTTGCGGGTGAAAAAAAGCTACAATGCTATCCACCAAGATTTTGTTGCGGGAATTGTAAAGAAAAACCGCGACGATTTTCGTAGAGACTTGTTGCAGAACTTAGGTAAAGGCGCTGGGCAGGTTTTCACCGGAGTTGTGGAAAAGCATTTGGCAACCTTGCTTATGAAGCTCAAACAAGAGCTGATTATAGCAAGAAGTCACGGCAACATCAGCATGAGCACGGGTATTATGGCTCTGCCTAACGGAACTCGGTTTTTGTTCACTCAAAAGGACATGTCCGTTTTCGTCGTTGAGCAGGTGCCACAGGTACACACGATTAACTTCAGAGGAGAGAGGCTTTTCAAACTGGCCTTTCCATTTGTTGTTTTCGTCGTAACCCTAAAAGGCAATGCTTTCCGTATGCTTCAAGTTTTTTTCAGAAAGGAACGCTTGGGTCGTACGACAGATTCTCTGCTGTGTCCTGCCATTCCAAACGTAAGAAATGATTTCAGTATGTGTTTTCCTGCTCCGGGCCAACATCAAAATCCATGTGACATCGTTGAAGAAGCAATCCAGAATTTCTGGGGCAGCAACTTCAATAATGATTTACCGGGATTTATGAAGAGTGCTCAGAGCAAGATACCACAAGTACACTCCTTCGACGTTTGGCAGGAGAACAGCAGAAGCAACCCACAGTTTGCTATCTCGCTTAACTGGGAACCTGCCAATATGACCTTAGAAGAGGTCGTGAACAGGAGTATGGAGGCAGGAACAGCTTCGGAGAGTAGAGATCCTACTGTGGAAAGCTCCGCAGGTTTTGTCCAAAAGCTGGGAAACCATGTTTCTCAGGACGTCCAAGAGGCATGCTTTTTCTTGGTGCCCAATGTGAGCGTCGTGGATAACAGCCTTGAGTCGGCGCAACAGCAATTGAATGCTCTTATCGACCAGAGCTACAGCGGATTGAAGCAACAGGTCGATAAGGATTTGGTTGCGATTGTCTCCGACGAGGCTATTCTTTCACCAATCAGGGAGGTTATCGAAAAAACCATGAATGAAATCATGGAAGAAAGCAGGAAGGCAATGAATGCCTTGACCGAGAGAATCAACATACACTAACCGGTCGAAACGCCCGACAAGTGAAAGGAGAGTCAATTATGGCTCAGTTAATGTTTCCCGTGTTCATGAAAGAGGAGGGCAAAGCCCCTCCGGACAAAGACACCTACTT
>JBAZWX010000092.1:0-3301 GCA_041660145.1 Minisyncoccota bacterium
TCCAAAAATTATAACCATAAGACGGGCTCGGTATCGCTTTTTTAAATGTAAAGCCTGGAGGATAAGCAGCCTCAACCGCAACGTCTGTCAGAGTGCCATCTCCGTTATGAGAAACATTGACATCAAAAGACACTTCCTGCCCGCTAGTAACTTTTTCCGGCAAAATCAATTCTACCGCGGCCGGAGATGAGCTAATCGAAGTTTTATATGAAGTCTCTCTAACAAAAATGGCGTTGGAATTATCAGTTCGGTACTCCAAAGTTATTTTGATCTCTCTTTGACCACCTTCTTCACCATAAACAACAGACTTTATATCTTCTTTAATCATTTGCCCCGCCTTTATGTCGCCAAGAAATTTTGTGAATCGCGACTCTTGATCTCCTTCTGTCGTTTTTGAACCAGAAGGATATTCTATTGTCAGAGTAGAATATTTCAGGTCAGAACTGTTGTTATTCGCTATGTTTATTAAAAGATTGAACTCTTCCCCTCCTCTAACAGAAATAGGGCCACTAGTTAGAATATCTATGTTGTTTGAGGAAACAACGTTCGTTCCCTGAAAAAACAAAAAAGCCGCCACGGCAAGAGACAAGACAAAAAACACCACAGCCACTCCAAGTAATAGGCCCAAAAATGACGAGCCCTTTTTAAATATCGTCATAGTATGATTATAGCGCTAAAGATGGCTGCTTTGCAGTGATCTGTTTATAAGGAGAATAAAATTGGCCTTTTGCAGACCCACCGCCGCCATTCCTTCTTCCCACGACTTTTCCGTCATTAAAGTAGGTTCGCTCCAATATCCAAGTTTTTCAAGCACCTTAGCTGCAAAAACAATGTCAAAAGTAGACAGATCTTTTTCATCCACATCTTTAGCCAAAAAAGAGATTCCATCATATACAACATTAAAAAGACCTTCATCGTGACCCAGCTCTCCAGACATTCTTTTTACGACAGAAAATATCCGAGCAGCAGATGTAATTTTGTCTGGATTTTTAAAAACGACGTCAAAATTATCTTGCCGTCTCGCACCGGTAACTCTCCATACATCTTTTCCTCTTACCAAGGAAACTTCGGAGTATGAAAAAGGTTGAAGAGCATTTTTAAGTTTCGATTTAAGCTCACGCACCCCCTGAACAGCCGCCCGCAAAAAACCAAGCTCATCGGTCAAAAGGTAAACAAAGCGATTCGCTTCGCCAAAATTATCCGCCGCCAAAACAAAAGCGTTAGTTTTGTAGATGTTGTACATTTACCTTTTACTACTCGACAGTAAAAGAATATCATGGACAGTTTTTATTAAAAAGCAAAATCCCGGTCCACGACAAACTACTGTCTTGGGCCGGGCACAAACACTTTATCTTGTTATCTTATCAGCTCCACTCCGGGATCAGCGAGAAGGAGACGGAGCGGTCGGAACCTGGGTTTCCACCGTCTTTCGCTGGTAAATGTCCAACTTCTCGCTATCAACAACGAGGCGCGCGGGTAGTGGCCTAGGATAGGTAGAGAGTTTATCTTCGCAATAGAACGGAAAGATTTCACTTGTTCCTTCAACCTTCATCATGACATAGGTCGCATCCGAACTCGCGGGAGAGAAAAGGCTGTTGGGGTCAGCCTGAGGAAGAACGACCCAGCCATAGCCACCATTCGCGCTCCCCGTCCTCCATTCCGCCTTTGAAGGAGAAGTATACTGGGTCGAATAAGGAACGGGATATCCGATGGTCCTCCCGATAAAAACGAACTTGCCAAGCATCTGGCTAAAAGCATAGGTGTAAGTGGTGATCTCCTGGTCTCTCATTTCGTAAATGAGCTTAAACATTTTTCTTTCGCGCCATTTGGTAATACCAGGCATCGGTACTTGGGCAGTCGCTTCCTTGAGCATCGTCTCTTGCTGATCTTGCTGCACGGTATCGCTTGAATTCTTGTACTCATCACATCCCGGGATGAACAAGGCAAGCGACAACACAAGAACAGAGGTAAAAAGAGTTTTGGCTGCGTTCTTCATGATAGCGTTTCCTCTCCCTTCGATCTTCACCGCACGCAACAAGCTACTTGATCAACCCTCGTTCGCGCTTGATTTCATCGACAAACTTCTGATTCGCCGACGGAAGCTTGGTCATGTCGACCTCAGCCGCCCTTTCCAGAACAAATGTGGCAAGAGCCTTCTTGGCCTCAGGGTCGGTGCACGTGACATACTTCACCTGTAGGTCAGACAGATCATGAGCCATACCATCGATGTAACTCGCGGTGTTCTTGTAAACCTCGCGCTCGGCATTGGCAAACATGGGAGCAAACGTCTTGTACAAAACAAAGTCGCTTCCGTAGATACCAAAACCAAGACACACGGTGGCAACAAAAAGAAAAGCCCCGACGTAAACAAAATCTTTGATGTCGTTCCACATAGACCTTTGCCTCCTGTGTCGGACGGCCGGTTGTCGGCCGCTTTTTTAAAAATACAGACACAAAATAGGCATATTTTCAAAAAAGCGGCAAACAACAAACAGACACTATCTTAGACAAGATGTCAAAATCGTTAAAATCAACGAACAACTTTAGCGGTCACACTAGCAACAAAGCAATTTGTTGTCAAGTTTTACGTCTTACGTATCAACGCAATGACACAGGAGCCAAAACAAAAAAACAAAAGAGATATTTTTTGTTATTCTACCTACTTTTAACTATCTTAACCAAAAAGGTTAGACCTTCCACGCGCAGGCCGCGGCCATCAACCATCTCACCAAAATGGACATCGCTGGCACCAACCTGTCGTTTCAAATCTTTAGAAAACTTTTTTACAAGAGCGGCCTCATCTTCTCCCCCATTTAAGAAAAGATCGATCTTGTCTTCAGGCACAAGACCTTCCCTTTTTCGTAGCTCCTGGAGGTTTCGAACCAACTCACGATACGACCCCTCTTGTTTAAGTTCTGGGGTCAATTCTGTGTCGAGTTTTACTTCACCGTCAATGGCTGGGTCAAAAATTACACCTTTAACATTCAGTTCATCTTTAATGAGGTCTAACATTTCGCCCTTCCCCTCAAGAGATGTGTCTTTGACGATAGCCGCTTTTAAAGGCTGTCGAACTTTGACAGCCACCGCTGCCCTAGCCTCAAGCCCAAGCGAGACGACCTGTCTAGTTTTTTGCATGTCATTTAAAATCATCCCTCCATCAGAAAATTCTGGAACTTCTGGCCATTGCGCCAAGTGGACGCTAACTTCTCCCTCGATTTTCACACTCTGATATATTTCTTCGGCGATAAAGGGCATAAACGGCGCCAAAACTTTGGCCAAATTTTCCAAAACGTAACGCGTT
>JBAZWX010000093.1:0-3204 GCA_041660145.1 Minisyncoccota bacterium
ATCTGTACAATAGTTAATACTTACATTGTTCCAGTTGTTGCTCCAATCGTTGCCCCTGTTGTTGCTCCTGTTGTTGCACCTGTCGTTGCTCCTGTCGTTACTCCAGGTGTTAAAAACACCACAACTGCGACCACAACAACTGCTACACCTAGCACTAGCAAAACTGTAAATACTCCTGTTCCTAGTCTGCCTAGTGCCGGACTTTCCACTGAAGGTAAAAATGGTTTATTAGATATGCTACTACCGACTGGCGCTATCGCAATCGCCCTCTTCGCTTACGTTATTCGCAGAAAATTAGTGAAGTAAAAACTGTAACGATATGCGTTCGAAAATCCTGATAAAATGGCCACTGCTTGTTATCATAGTTGCGACAATAGCATCGTATTCATATATAGAATTTAGCGGACGAATCATTGTTCCCTCACAACCTGCCCTGCCTGAACGGCAGGCAGGTTCATCGGTAAATACAAAACTTTCACTTCGTCTAAAAATTCCAAAAATAAATATTGATGCCGCAGTTGAAACTGTTGGAGTTACTACTACTGGAGCAATGGATGTACCAAAAAATCCGGCTAACGTAGCGTGGTACAATCAAGGACCTCTCCCTGGAGATATTGGTAGCGCAGTTATTGATGGCCATTACGGTCCGTGGAAAAGTGGAGAAATCTCGGTATTCAATAATTTAAATAAATTGAATATTGGAGATAACTTATCTATTTATGACGAAAAAGGAATTACTTCGAATTTTATAGTAAAAAAAATCAAAAAATATAAACCGGATGCGGAAACTTCAGATATATTTATTTCAAATGATGGAAAATCTCACCTAAATTTAATTACTTGTAACGGGATTTGGGACGAAGTTTCCAAGAGTTATTCCCACAGATTAGTGATATTTACTGATAAAGTATAAGACGCAATTTGCCAACAGCTGTCACTGCGACTGCCACGTTTACAGTTGTTGTTGCTTAGAACACTGATCTATCCAGTACCAGTGTTCCTTCTCATACTCCTAACCTTCCTAGTGCAGGATTTTCGCCACTTTTAATACAAAAAGTCCCCTCTTCCCTTGCAACTTCCAAAATTTCGACTATAAAGTAGAACTATGCAGAAGAAACTTATAGAATGTATTCCGAATTTCAGTGAAGGTCGAGATCCGAAGAAAATTCAAAAAATCAAAGATTCAATCAGTCATGTGAAAGGAATTCATATCCTGAATTGCACCAGCGATACAGATCACAATCGTACTGTCATCACTTTTGTCGGAGAACCAAAAGACGTTTACAAAGCCTCTTTCGAAGCAGTAAAAACAGCCGCCAAATTAATAAACCTCAACGATCACCTCGGCGTGCATCCACGCATTGGTGCCACCGATGTTCTTCCTTTCGTTCCACTTCAAAACACCACAGTCAAAGAATGTGTTGCCTTAGCACAAAAACTCAGCGCTCACATTGCCAAAGAACTTAAAATTCCAATCTATCTTTACGAACAAGCCGCCACCCGCCCAGATCGCGAAAACCTCAGCGACATTCGCAATATTGGCTTCGAAAAATTAAAAGAAGAAATCGTCAACAATCCAGATAGAAAACCGGATTATGGTCCTCAGAAAGTTGGCACAGCAGGAGCAGTCGCTATCGGCGTGCGCGAAATTCTCATCGCCTACAATGTAAATCTAGCCAGTGATGATATCTTCCTTGCCCGCGACATCGCCAGAAAAATTCGTCAAAGCAACGGAGGCCTGCCATTTGTAAAAGCTTTAGGACTTGAACTAGCAGATCGCGGCATCGTCCAGGTGTCCATGAATCTCACAAACTACAAAGAAACCGATATCAAAACCGTCTTTGATCTTATTAAAAAAGAAGCAAAAAAAGAAGACACAGAAATTCTTGAAAGTGAAATAATCGGCCTCGTTCCACAAAAAGCCCTCAATGAATGCGGCAAGGACTACAGAAAATATTTAAAACTAACTTTAGATTTCAAAGAAGAACAAATCCTCGAAGTCGCTCTCAAAAAAGCTGCAGCGAAAAAATAGTCTAACAGATTGCATTTTCTGGCATATGTATTATAATAACACCGCTCTTAAATAAGTTGGAGTGATCGCTTTGATTCGGCAAAAATCGGCTTCGGCTGACTATGTGATTATCAGAGAGGAAAGTCCGAACACCAAGGGAAATCGTAGCCGCTAACAGCGCGCCACAAGGTCGATAATCCGCAAGGAGAAAAGCTTTGAGGGAAAGTGCCACAGAGACAATACTAACCCGACCGCAAGGAAGGGCCAAAGGTGAAAAGTCCGTTTAAGGCGGAAGGCTACAAGCAATTGCTAGCAGTTGGTAAACCCTACGAGGTGCAAGGTAAGATGGAAAAGTTTTTGTTCCCCCAAATGGGCAAAACTTTCTCACCGCAACGAGTTGTAAACGTAATTCTAAAGTCTGAAAGGACCAAGGAATCTCCAAACAGCCAACAGATAGATGATCACATCCACGCCCCGACTCTCGGGTTGTGCGACACAAAATTCGGCTTATGAAGACTTGTTTAAGAGCTTCAAAAAAATAAACAGCCAAATGAAGCGTTTCGAAATATTTTTCGGCCTCCTCAAAATCCCCACGGATTTTATTATGACAGTGCTGGCCTTTATGGTGGCCTACAAACTCCGCCTTCTCACCGACCCCATCGAGGGATTTTCTAAAGCAATCGACGTTTCCGTTCTCCCAACACTCGCTCAATATTTCATTTTCAGTGCAAAAGCCGCCGCCACTCTCATCATCGTTTTTGGGCTTGGCCACATGTATACACTCAAAACTACTTCAAAATTTTCCACAGAAATTAAAAAAAATATTGTCCTCTGTGTCATCTGGTCCATGTTAATTATTTCATACTTCTTTTTTGCCAGAACATTTCCTTTTTCTAGATTAGCAATCCTATACAGCTGGGGCCTCACTCTTCTTTTCACAATTCTCGGCCGCGCCATTATTCGCTTCATTCAAAAAGGTTTTCTTCACATGGGAGTCGGTCAATGCCGCCTTATTTTTATTGGCAACAACAGCGTCACTCATGAAATAGCGATGAGCCTGAGCAAAAATCCAAGCTACAAAATTTTAGGTTTAATTGGCAACAAAAATCCTGAAGGTGAAGTAAAATTTTTGGGCAACATGTCTGAACTGGAAGCCATTCTCAAGAGAAACAAAGTAGACGAAATCATTCAAA
>JBAZWX010000094.1:0-3187 GCA_041660145.1 Minisyncoccota bacterium
CAGATATTTGTGGAAGTTTCTCACGGAAATATTTGGAGCATTCCAGTAGAGGGGATGGAAACAGGTTCTGATGATGCAGCTGTTGATAGTATTCTCTCTACTTTAAAATTTACCAATTAATCCTTCCCTAAATACTTCTCAATAATATCGTCAAAAGTTCCCTTAATATCCTCGACAGAGTCCAATTTTAGATCATCTACCTTTGAAAAACTATTTCCTCCGATATTTTCAAGTAAATTTTCGGGAATATCCATTATAAATCGGCTTGGAGGATTTGAAAGTTTTTCTCCGAAATAAAGTCGGGAGTTGGCGTAAGTTAGGTAAAGAACATCTTTGGCTCTGGTGATTCCGACATAAGCCAAGCGCCTCTCCTCCTCGAGTTGATTTGTGTCCATTAAACTCCTGCTGTGAGGAAAAAGACCCTCTTCCATTCCGACTATAAAAACGGTTGGGAATTCAAGCCCTTTTGCCGCGTGGAGCGTCATAAGCGTTACTGCATCTTTGGTTTGATTTCTTGGTCCCGCTTCAACGAGGGCCACGTTTTCCAAGAAATCGTTCACATCCGGAAACTCTGTGGCCACACTTCTTAGTTCCTTTATGTTTTCAAGTCTTGCTATATTTTCCTCGGATTCTTTTTGAAACAGAGCCAAATAATCCGTTTTTTGAATAACCCCATCCAATACATCCAGAGTTGTCATGCCATCGATTGCTGACAGTTCCTTTAGCTTTTCAAATCGTCGAAGTCCTATTTTCTCAATTCTTTTTCTGGAAACCGAATCTTTAGGATTGACCAAAAATTTAATGTAGCTGACTACATCTTTGATTTCTTTTCTGTCATAAAATCTGACACCGCCGACTAGCATATAAGGAATTCCGGCATGAAGAAACGCCTCCTCGAGCACGCGGGATTGTGCATTGGTGCGATATAGGACTGCGACGTCTGAGAATTTTCCCAAGTGGTTGATTTCATCAACCACAAAATCTGCTTCATCAAAACCATTTCTTGCCGAATAAAGTCTTATTTTTGCGCCTGCATTTTTCTCAGTCCAGAGTTTGAGAATCGGGTGAGAAGTATTTTTAGAGATAACCAAATTTGCTGCATCTAAAATATTTTGAGTCGAACGGTAATTCTGCTCAAGATTAATTATCTTTATATCGGGATAGTCCTTTATCAGATAATTAATGTTGCGGTAGTCTGCGCCCCTCCAGCTATATATCGACTGGGAAGCATCCCCCACCGCAGTGATGTTTCCCCCTCGACCCCGCTCGGGGTTATAACCTACAAGAAGTTTTGTTAGAGAATATTGAATTTTATTCGTGTCCTGCCACTCATCGACAAAGATGTGAGTTAATTGTCGTTGCCACTTTTCTAATACTTCGGGCGTCTCTTTAAAAAGCTTAACCGTTTTGATTAAAAGATCGTCAAAGTCTAGAGCCCCGATTTCTTTTAGCATCGCCTCATATTTTTCGTAAACTTTGGAAACGACCTCTTGCCATTCGCCCCTGACAAAATCTTTGTATTCCGTGGGGGTTAGCATTTGATTTTTGGCTTCGCTTATGCCGTTTAAAATTGAAGCCGGATTATATCGGTCGGTAGAAATATCAAAGCCCTCCAAAATTTGTTTGACGGCATCTTTTTGGTCCTGCTCATCGTAAATTATGAAGTTAACAGGGATTCCAATGTATTTACCGTCGATTCTTAGAACTTTGGCGCAGAAAGAATGAAAAGTACCCGTCATTGGCATATTGCCATTCGTAAGAGCCGAAATCCTTTCTTTCATCTCGTTAGCCGCCTTATTTGTGAATGTTAAAAGGAGTGCATTTTCGGGTTTTATTATGTGTTTACCAATAAAATATGCTACACGGTTGGTCAAAACTTTGGTTTTTCCGCTCCCGGCGCCGGCCAAGACCAAAAGCGGGCCGTCGGTGTAGGTTACCGCCTGTTTTTGTTCCTTATTCAAACCAGTTATACTAGTATCCATGACTACTGATAATAACACGCAGGATCTGCCCGTTCGACCTCAAAGTTCCGAGGTTAAGGCCCATATCAAGTACTCGAGAATTAAAAGAAAAATATTTAGCCATGTCTGGGCTGTCAGGATTTCAATTATTCTTATTTTTCTTGCAATCCTTGGAGCTTTGAGTTTTGGTGGCGTTAAATTATTCCAAAGTCTGGGAATCGGGAATATATTTTCTTTGGCATACAATTTTGTGATTGCACCGACTGAGGGACTGGCATCAGTTAACGGAAGAACAAATATTTTGGTAATGGGAAAGGCCGGTGGAAGTCATGAAGGACCGGATTTAACCGACTCGATATTTCTTGTCTCGGTTTCTCTGAAAAAACCGGGAATAACAATAATTTCTATACCTAGAGATCTTTGGATTCCTGAAATTCGCGCAAAAATTAACAGCGCATATTATTGGGGCAGTCAAAACACCCCATATTTCGGAAATTTAAAAAGTGAAGGAGGGGGAATTTCTTTTGCCAAAAGTATGACTGAAGAGGTTGTGGGACAAAAAATTCAATACGGAGTAGTTATTGATTTTTCTGCATTTAAAGACATCATTGATGCTCTTGGTGGAATTCAAGTAAATGTCGAAAGAAGCTTTACTGACAAGTTATACCCGATAGCCGGCCGTGAGAATGATACGTGCGGCGGGGATCCGACATTTGCCTGCCGTTACCAAACTATAACATTTAACGCCGGAACTCAGAAAATGGACGGAGACACGGCGCTGATATTCGTCCGTTCCCGTCATGCAGAAGGTACTGAGGGAACAGATACTGCCCGAGAATCCAGGCAGCAAAAAGTGATAGAGGCAATAAAAAACAAAGTAATGAGTCCGAAAGTGTTTCTCTCGCCCAGGGTTGACGTTGCAATGCTCAGAATTCTAAGAAAATATGTACAGACAGACATTGACGGCCCAACAGGGGCTATCCTTGCCAGAGACGGTTTAAAGGGTGATAAATCCATTCATCAATACTTGATTCCGGAAGGCCTTTTGGTAAATCCCCCGATATCAAAAGCTTATGATAGGCAGTACGTTTTTATTCCCAAAGCCGGAAGCGGCAAATGGGAAGAAATTAATAACTGGGTAACCGGGGTGTTAAATTCCAACTAGAAAGCCCATTGCCCCCTGGTAAAAAGGATACTCAGGCAAAAAAGAAGAGCGACTGAGGTAA
>JBAZWX010000095.1:0-3069 GCA_041660145.1 Minisyncoccota bacterium
ATCCTTCCCCTTTTGATTTAAAATGGTATCAACAGCAATAGCTGTTTTGCCTGTTTGTCTATCTCCAATTATCAACTCTCTTTGTCCACGACCAATTGGAATCATTGAGTCTATAGATTTAATTCCTGTCTGCAATGGCACCGTGACTGATTGTCTTGTTATAACTCCCGGCGCAATTTTTTCGACGGGATAAAACTTTTCAGAAATGATTGGCCCTGCCCCATCTCTTGGGCGACCCAAAGCATCGATAACGCGACCAATAAGACCATTCCCGACAGGAACCTCCAAAACTTTTTTGGTGCGATGAACCGTCATCCCTTTTTTAACCTTTCTGTCGTTTCCCAAAATGACAACCCCCGTCGTGTCTTCACCAAGATTAAGCGCCAACCCCAAAAGTTCGTCGTCAGCGCCATTGTCAGGAGAATCAAATTGCACCATTTCCGACATCATGACTTCAGATAGGCCAGAAATAGTAGCAACCCCGTCGCCAACCTCAAGTACCGTGCCAACGTTTTCAAGTTCGGACTTGGCCTTGAAACCCTCGACTCTCTCCTTTAATTTTTTAACTATTAAATCTTTGTTTATCATAAAAACTATTTTTTGATGTAGTCGCGCAACTGTGATATGCGGCCCTTTGTGCTTAAATCCAAAACCATATCCCTAAACTTCAAAACAAATCCTCCCAGTAGTTTTCCATCTCTCTTTTCTTCAAAAACTATATCCTTGCAGACAACATGTTTTTTTATGAACTCTTTAATTTTTCCGGCCTGCATTTCAGAAATTTTTTTGGGAGAGATTATAGTTGCATTTACAACGGCACCGCTGTTATCACACATGGCAGAAAATTTTTCCATTATCTCGTTCAATAAGCCAAGTTTATTTTCAAGAGAAAGTAATTCGATAAAACCGGCTATGTATTTATCCAAATCTTTTGGTGATGTCTTTTCAACGCAAACTTCGTATAGGGCCTGCGCATATTTTTTTGAATCTCCTGTCGCCATAATTATTTATCGATATCCTCTTTTGACTTACCCGCAACAACCTTTTCTAAAGCCGCCGCAACCAGATCCCCTATCTCACCCTTTATTTGACTAATGACAACTTCCTTTTCTTTCTCTAAATCTTGTTTTGATTTTATAGTCAGTGCTTCAAGTTCTGCTTTTGTTTTAGATATCTCCGCCTGGCGAGAAGCCGACACTTCATCCTGCGCTTTCTTAACAATACTACCCGCCTCTTTTGTTGCGCTTTGGATAATCGCCGCACTTTCCTGTTCCGTCTTCGCCAGAAGAGCACCAGACATAGCCGCATCATCTAAACCTTTCTTGATTACCTTTTGCCTCTCATCCAAAACAACAATGATCGGCTTTATCGCGAAAAAGTAAAGAACGCAAAAAACAATCGCAAAGTTTATCATCTGCGCGACTAAAAGATGCCAATCTATAGCAAATGCGGCAACCAGTTCTTCCATGTTTTATTTATTTAAGGGTGAACGCAACAACCAAAGCATAAATAGCAATAGCCTCAGCAAAAGCCGCAACTAAAAGCATTGGGGTCAAAATTTTTCCAGACGCTTCTGGATTACGGCCAATTGCCTCCATGGCCTTGGCACCTATTAAACCAATAGCCAAAGCTGGAAACATCGTGCCCAAACCCATGACGATAGCTTTAGCAAAAGCAACATTTGTTATTACTTCCATATTTTTTTACTAAATAATAATTTTTAATATTAATAAATTAATGACCATGGCTTTCAGTATTTAAAGTTATAAAAACCAAAGCCAACATTGAAAACACAAGCGCCTGGACAACCCCAACCAAAAGTTCCAAAAACATAAACGGCACCGGCACCACATAGGCCACCAAAGACGCCATGGAAAATAAAAGAACTTCTCCTGCAAAAATATTCCCGAAAAGCCTCAGTGACAACGACGCTATTTTCGCCAACTCTCCAACCATCTCAACAATACCGGCAAAAAATTCTATCACCTTTGCAAGGGCCGCACTTGGGTCTTTCAGGATAACTTTTGGTATTTCAAAAAGCGCCTTCATGTTAACAAATTTGTTCACATGAGTCCAAGCCCCAACCTTTACCAATCCCATAATGTGAGAAGATATAACGGCGATAAGAGCTAAGGCTAAAGTGGTATTTAAATCGGCAGTGGCCCCCCTAAAAAATGGAATAAAAACATTTTCGCTTCCCTCTTTTACGACATGACCTACAGTTCCGACTCCGGGCAAAAGGCCTAAATAATTATTTACCAATATAAAAAAGAAAAAGGCAGCAATAAACGGAAAAATAACAAGGGTTTTCTTGCGATCATGTGTGACGGAATCAAACATATCTAAAAGCGCCTCGACACTAACCTCCCAAAGAGATTGCAGACGCCCAGGTGTTTTTTTTATAAAAAGTCTAATACAAATGGCCAGCCCGATAATCAGCAAAACGGCAACCCAAGACGTAATAAGAGAATTAGTTATATTAAGACCTAACCACTCCACTATTGGTTCGGCAAATATTGTTTGTTGATGTATAAAACCTGTTTCCATTAATTTTCATCTATATTTTTAACCTTATGGACAATATCTATCATCGAAACAACAAACGCCGCTAGAACAAAAGATACCATGAATATTGGCTCTGTACCAAATTCTTTATCCAACCATATACCAAAGAGCAAGGCAACGACAACCGACCCAACTAACATTCCAGATACATTATAAAAAACCCCAACAGATCCCAAAAAACTGGGCTTACCGTTTCCATCGTCAACGATACCGTCATCTTTTTTATCTAAACCAATTTTCATATGTCACATAGACAATATCATACTTATTGAGCAAGAAGAAAGCCCCTGCGCCGAAGCTGGCCAGGGGGAAAACAACTACTTACAACCTCATCGAAGAGGAAGACCGGGGATGAAAGGGATACAGACACGGAAATCGGTCGCCATACGAAGCTGAATACCCATCAAAATGACGAGAACGAGGATAAACATGAGGCAAGAGCCGACAGACAGCGGATCGCCAGTAGGCGGCTTCTTGACTATCTCTGCTCCCTTGAGTCCAAGC
>JBAZWX010000096.1:0-3055 GCA_041660145.1 Minisyncoccota bacterium
TACATTACATCTTCAAACTTTTTTTTCAAAATTTCTTCCTGAAGTGAAAATAACAAACTATCTAAAATTTTTGGTATATTTTCTGAGCCTCCATAATAAAGTTCCGCCTCAAGAGACAGTTCTCCCTCGTCTTCTTTCGAAGGTCTTTCGTCCAGATTATTCGAACTTTCTTTGATTATCTCTTTTAAATGAATCTTGGCGTCTTCGATTTTTATTTGTGGCTCTTTCATCTCTTCTTGCCACAAAATAAGCCCATGAATTTTTCTTAAAAATTGTTTTGAGCGATCTGGCGTATTCTGTTCTTTTTCAAAAGATTTATCATTTTTTACTGCCTGAATAGTCTCTGTTGATTGCGCTGGCTTAGATTTTTTAAGTTCTTCCCAAATTGATTCCTCCCTTGTTTCTATCGCTTGCGCCAATTTTGATACAAAATGTGCCTGATCTATACTGTTTTTTATTCGTGCGATAAACGGCAAAATATTTTTTCCTGCTTCCAATTTAAATTGTCTGCCGTCTTTGTGTTTAGCGCGTAGATAATCTAGATAAAAATCTACAATGTGTTTGGCCCCTGAGATTATCTCTTTCCATTCTTTTGGATCGCGTAAGATTATGTCGGCTGGATCAAGCTGCCCTGGAATTGCTACGACAAGGGTATTTAGCTCAGCGTCCAGTGCTGCAACGATACTTCTTGTTGCCGCTTTTATTCCCGCCTCATCTCCATCAAAAGCCAAAATAAGTTTATTGGCGAGCCTTTTAATGCTGATTATGTGCTCTGAGGTAAGCGCTGTTCCAGAGACCGCGACTGTATTTATGAACCCGGCTTGATGAGACATAATAAGATCCATCTGTCCCTCGACAACTATGCAGGTATCGGCTTTTCTTATTTCAACTTTGGCCTTGTCTAGGCCGTATAGAATATTGGACTTGTCGTACAGAAGCGTCTGGGGGCTGTTTATATATTTTCCGACTCCGTTTCCTGCGTCCTTGTTTACGTAATCAAATATTCTTCCAGAAAAACCGACGACAGCCCCAGAAGAATTACATATTGGAAACATAATTCTGTTTCTGAATCTGTCATAGTATCCATCTTTCGACTTTATAGATAGACCGGCTTTTTCTATCTCTGCGTCAGTAAACCCGGTTTTCTTTAGGTATTGGTACCCCTCTCTCCATGTTTCGGTTGAAAATCCGATCTTAAAATCGCCGATTGTTTTATCTGTCAGGCCTCGTTTTTTTAGATACTCGATTACTTTAGGAAACTTTTGGAGATTACTTTGATAAAACGAGGAGGCCTTTTCGAGGAGCGAGAGCAATTGTGTGCGTTCAGAACGGAAGCGAGGATCTTCTGTTTCTATTTCAACGCCGGCTCGTGCAGCTAAAATTTTTATTGCTCCAAGAAAATCGACGCCCTCTATCTCCTCAACGAAATTAATCATGTCTCCACCCTTGTTACATCCAAAGCAGTGGAAAGCCTCTTTGGCCGGTGAAATGTAAAACGATGGCGTTTTTTCATTGTGGAATGGGCACTTGGCCTTAAAATTTCCACCGGCTTTTTCGAGCTTTAAATACGAGCCGACAACGTCAGCAATGTTGAGTCTTGATTTGATTTGTTCAACGGTCGATGCCATTTATCCTTTTTTAGGGATAGTGCTGCTTTGGGCAGACGAAAACCGGGCAAACAAATTATTCCTCGTTACTAGCTTGCGCTAAATCTTCGGATTCTTCTTTGCCAGAGGCTAGATCTCTAAGCCCAGTACCTGCCGGAATTAATCTTCCCAAAATGACGTTCTCTTTTAATCCACGTAGCTTGTCTTCTCCTCCCTTTATGGATGTTTCAATAAGTACACGAGATGTGTTCTGGAACGATGCTGCGGAGAGCCAGCTGTCTGTAGTTAGCGATACTTCAGAAATACCTAAGACCAAAGGCTCCGCGACCACAGGGTTTCCATCTATTTCTTTAATGTCTCTATTGGCAATTAAGAGCTCTGCCTTTTCAACTATTTCTCCATGAACAAAATCTGAATCACCCGGATCGGTAACTCGCAATCTCGAGAACATTTGTCTTATGATCAACTCGATGTGTTTTCTTGTGATGTTAGCTCCCTGCATAGCGTAAATTTTACCAACCTCACTCATGATATAGTCTTCCGTTTTTATCTTGCCACCGAGAGCAAAGAGTTCAGATATATTTGCAGATCCGTCTGTAATAAGATCTCCTTTTTTGACTTCCTGTCCGACCTTGACCAGTACAGTTCTGTTAAATGGAGATTCGTGAACAACAGATCCGGTTTTAGACTTTGCCGATTTGCCACCATCTTCCAAAACGGTGATTATTCTCAAACGAGTCTTTTCGTCCTCTGTTATTTCAGAGACTTGTCCATCTGCCTTACAAATAACTGCGCTACTTTTTGGATTCCTTTTTTCGAAAATTTCCTCGACTCTTGGGAGACCCATCGTGATATCGCTTCCTGCGGCGACACCTCCTGCATGGAAGGTTCTCATCGTAAGCTGGGTTCCAGGTTCTCCAATGGCTTGAGCAGCAACTATACCTACTGCCTCACCCATGGCTACCAATGCTCCTCGGCCTGGGTCTTCTCCGTAACACTTTTGACAAATACCTCTGATTTCCAAACAAGTGAGAGGAGACCTTATTGTGGCTTCGGTAACTCCTAGACTTTCTATTTTTTTGGCGTCACCTTTTGAAAGCAGGGCACCTTTTTTAAACAGAACGTCTCCGTTTTTATCTTTCAGGTCCTTTGCCAAAATTCTGCCGCGAAGTACGGTAGCGATACCACCTTCAAGATTAGAAAGAGACTCTGTGGAAACTAATCGGCCATCTTTATCGCCGCAATCTTCTGAATTTACGACAACGTCTTGAGAAACATCAACCAACCTTCTGGTTAGGTAACCTGCCTTAGCTGTGTTAAGGGCGGTGTCCGCAGTACCTTTTCTAGCTCCGTGAGTTGTAACGAAGTACTCGATTGGAGAAAGACCTTCCTTGTACGATGGGATAATTGGGAAATCCAGGGTGCGACCAGCCGTGTTAATAATCAAA
>JBAZWX010000097.1:0-3054 GCA_041660145.1 Minisyncoccota bacterium
TCATGACTTTTATTCTTGCGTTACTCGCGCCGGTTCACGGTGCCTTTACCAGGCACTTAATAGTGAAAGATATTTATAAGGGAAACACTGTTTTACTTGAGGGGGATATTTCCGGAATATCTCCAGGGACAAAACTTCCCGTGTATAGATTTAATCCTGATTGGAAACAAACTATAGGTTTTGCTGAGTTTCAAGCGGCAGTTTCTCAGGGCTATGGTGTTGCATCCTATGACTCGGCTGATTTTAGGTGGCCAATGGCTAGACCTAACGAATATTCGTACATTACTCAAGCGGCTTATTTTGGTAATGGTCTTTTATCCGTTTTTGAATGGTTGATAATTATTTTGGTTCCGCTTATTTACTTATACTTTTTCTTTTTTAAGAATAAATCTCTTTTTGATGTTTTTGGATCTCGCATTTCTCGCGTCCGAGAATTTGTTTCAAAAATAACATTTCCGATTAGATCCTTATGGGACCTTATTTCTTATAAAAGAACTCTGGATCAAAAAAACGTGAATAAAATCTGGCATGGCGTTTTAATGTGGGGTTTGCATTTAGCCATAGTATATGTTTTTGCATCAACGTTGTTTGGCTTTTTGATAGGCAATACTCAAGCCATGATAACTATTGGTATTCCCAAAAACGTGGACACTTTTTTTGAGTCTCTTAAGTATGCGATATGGTCGCTTACTATTTTGGGGTGTATTTTCGGATACGGATATTCTATTTTTAGTTTATTTTGGGGAAAATATATACGTCATCTAGATTTCACAATTATGGGTTGGGCATCTAACGCTGTTTGCTACCCAATTTTGGGAATATATTTGTGGAAATATGTGCCAAGTTTTTCTGGTCTCGATCCCATTATTACCGGTGGCCCACTTTTTTACCTCATGCTTGTTATGGGACTTATTTTGAATATTCTCTATATGATGACTATATGGAATCTTGGAACAATGTTTGGAGTAATGTCAGACAAAGGAGTTAGGACGACTGGATTTTACAGCGTTGTGCGTCATCCAAGCTACACACTAGAAGTGCTTATGTTTTTGGTTTTAGAAATGGTTGGTTTTACGACCTGGGTTCAGTGGGTTGGCATTTCTTTCTATTTTATAATTTACTGGATACGATCTCTGCGCGAAGATAACTTTATGCAATACGCTAATCCAGAATATGTAGAGTATCAGAAACAGGTTCCATACAAATTTATTCCAGGTATTTACTAAAAACGAAAACCGCCACAAGGGCGGCCGCGTAATCAAAATTCTTTCTAGTTATTCATTGCCATCTTTTTCAGGCGGGGTCAGTTCCAAATGCTCCTTTCCGTAATGGCTGATTTCAAATTCGGTTTCTGATGTATAGCCAATTTCCTTAATTCCTTCTACCATTCCCGAGCTAACTAGCTCTTTATATATTCTTGGGTCAACGATAAATCTATCAGGGCTTCCGATCGCCTCATCGTAGTGGCCGCCGTAATAGGTAACCTCTATATAAAGCTGGTCATGTGCTTTGTGCAATCTTCTCTGTGAACGATCTCCAAATTCCCCAGACAATTTCAATAGAGCCTTAGTTATGTCGGTGATTGGTGGTTGATCAATAAACCTCATGTTGCCAATCGTTTTGGTTCTGCGTTTTGGCATTTTTGTCTCCTCCCTTACAAAGAGCGGGACGCTCTGGTGCTATTTTGGCATGTCTTGTCCGCTTTTGCCAGTGTGATTTAATACACATGAGGGGACTTTGACAAAAGTAGAGGAACTGAAGAAAGGGGAAAAGGGTGAGAAAACTAAAATACCCCAGAGCACGTAGAAGCCGTATAGTCGATAAATTTCACGGCGTAAGCGTAGCTGATCCGTACAGATGGATGGAAAAGGATTCACAAGAACGTGTCGATTGGTTGAATAGACAAGAAAAATTGACTAATTCTTTTTTGCGTCCACTGGCCGACTGTCGTTCTAAGCTCTACGAAAGATTTATTGAGGCTGGCAAGGTTGGTGGTATTAGCATGCCCAGACTTTATGGGAAACGCAGGTTTTTCTACAAAAGAGATTCTGGACAAGAGATGTGGGTTTACATGGTACAGGATGGCTCGGATGGAGAACCAAGAATACTGCTTGATCCAAACGGGTGGAGCGAAAATCATACCACCGCCTTGTCGGGTGCAACCCCGTCTTTTAATGGCAAATTAGTTGCTTATGAGGTTTCAGAGGCAGGAAATGATAAGAACTCCATTCGGGTAATTAACGCAGATACAGGGGAAATTTTGCCAGACGTTATTCCTGCTGATTTGTACCCAGACTTGTTTTGCTGGAATGATGACAACACTGGTTTTTGGTACAGAAGACGGCTGCACGAAAAAGTTGTTGCGGGAGAAGAAAAGCGAAACCCGAGAATCTTCTTTCATAAGGTCGGAACAAACCACAGCGAAGATAGGATTTGGTTTACTTCTCTGCCTATAGGTAAAGACGGGTGGCCTTGGGTTACGATTTCAGATCTTCATCGATACCTTGTTGTAAGCGTTGCTCTTCCTTCTTCTGAAAAAGGACGACAGGATTTGTTTGTGTTTGATACAAAAAATCCACAGGTTGGTCCAGCCCCTGTTCTAAGGAATTTCACTGGAGAGTTTTCTGTCGATTTTCACAACGATTGGCTTGTGCTGCGTATAAATTTTGACGGAGCGGACAGATTTAAGGTTGTGAAGTGTAAAATTTCAGATATAACAAAGTGGAACATAAAGTGGACCGAGATTATTCCAGAGCATCCCAGCGATATTATTTCGTCTATTGATGTGGTTGGTGACGAACTTTTCGTTGAATACACGAGAGATGTTACGTCTGTAGTTAAAGTCTATGACATGGATGGGCGGTTTGTGCGCGACATCGATTTGCCCAAGGGGTCTATCTGGTCTGGCCTTGATTGGGATCCGGAAGTAGATGAAATGTTTTATTCTTACGGCAGCGTTTATAGTCCTAACGTTATTGTCCAGGCTAGTCGCGCGACTAAGGAAGAGAAGATATTTTATTGTGCTCCTGGCGGTCTTGACCCGGCGAAATTTCA
>JBAZWX010000098.1:0-3047 GCA_041660145.1 Minisyncoccota bacterium
TTTTTATTGATATATGTGAAGAAAATGACACAGTCGTTATGGGCAGAAACACTTATTTAGCCATTCAAAGCTATCCAGACAGCCTAAGGGATATTTTTGAACAACTGCCAATCAAAAAAGTGGTGGTATCTAGGGACAAAAACTTTGCTCCAAAGGTCGGATACTTTATTTCTTCCTCCCCCTCCGAATCTGTCACAAATAATGGGGACAAAATATTACTTTGCAGTGGAGGTCATCTAAATTCTTCCTTCCTTAATGAAAAAATAACTGACCGAATAATCGTGTACGTCCTGCCCGTCATTGTCGGGGGAGGAACAAGCCTATTCGCCGACATGCCAATCAATCAGACAGATGTTATTCTGGAAAGTAGCGACGTTTCAAAATCGTTTGCTAAATTGGTTTATAGAATACAAAAAAATTAAGAGTCTTCACTCAATTTGCGGCAAGAGACACAAATTTGCTAAGATCTCCCTATGAATAACCTTTTCAAAAAGCATGTAATTTCGGTAGTGGCAAACACCAAGTTAGCCCTCAAGAAAAACAAACTCAATACTTTGGTGGTGCACTCTGGAACACCAGATTATTACGCCTTCGATGATGAGGAGAAGCTTTTCCGCCCTCTAACACATTTCAATTACTTCTCCCCTCTCACGAAGCCGGAATGTCTTTTGGTTATCGGCAGCGGCAAGCCAAAACTTTTTATCTTAGAACCAGCTGATTATTGGTACGAAAGGTCTGTTAAAAAAGAATCATGGATGGAAAATTTTGTAGTAACAAAAGTTGAGTCAACCGAAAAAATATGGGAAAAGGTCAAAATACTTTTGTCATCACAAAAGGCATCATTCATTGGCGATGCTTCGTCAGCTGAGAAAGCTCGAAACATTATTGCCGACAAAAAAAATATAAACAACCAAAGTGTGATAGAGGCCCTGAACGAACTTAGAACACAAAAAACCGACTACGAGGTAGCCTGTATAAAAGAGGCTAACAAGATCGCGATGGCCGGGCACAAGGCCGCAAAGAAAAAATTTCTAGAAGGAGGAACGGAAAAAGACATACACAATGTTTTTTCTTTGGGCGCGAACATAACCGAACGTGACTTCCCTTACGGTGTAATATCCGCATTAAACGAAAAAGGGGCCATACTGCACTATCAAAACAAAAGAGATGTAGGCCGCGGCAAGGTTCTTCTCATGGACGCAGGTGCCAAGGTCAACGGATATGCCTCCGACATAACAAGGACCTGGGTAAAACCCGGAACAAACAAAATGTTCGAAACAATTGTTAAGCGATTAAATATTCTTCAGTTAGATCTGTGCAACAAAATTAAACCAGGAGTCACCACTCTTGTTCTTCACCACGAGGCACATCTAGGTGTAGCCAAAATTTTACAAGACGCAGGAATTATAAAAATTTCAGGCGAAGAAGCAATAAAGGCATGGCTAACTTTTCCATTCTTCCCTCACGGCCTTGGACACTTCTTGGGAATACAAACACACGACGTCGGCTCGACAAATATTACTGACAATTCGGCCTTAAAAAATCTAAAAACAATCTATCCAAAATTAAGAACGGTACGTCGGCTTGAAGAGAGAAACGCCATAACTGTCGAACCTGGTATTTATTTCATCCCAATTTTGTTGGGTCAACTCAAAAAACATAAAAGTTCTAAGCTGGTAAACTGGAAACTGGTAGAAACTCTTTTGCCATATGGAGGTGTGAGGATAGAAGACAACGTTTTGGTAACAAAAAACGGGCACTTGAATCTCACCCGTCCATTTGAAAATTTCTAATCAACCCACATAAAATTAAAATTCCCGCTGTGGTTAGCGGGAATTTTAATGACCGGATTTAATTTACTTTGCTGGAACCGGTGGGGTTAGAGGAGTTTTCGGTATCAAATCATTCCTTAGCTGGATTACTTTGGCGGTCACACTTCCATCGGCGTTTGTCGTTCCAGTGACCATAACATTTTTACCAACAACAAGGTCTTCGGCAGTGCCATCAGTTGCTTTCATTATCTGAGCAGAAGAGGGCACTATAACTATCTTGGAACCTCCCTCCCTAGACTTAACAACAACGCCTGTGGCATCTTTAGATACAATATCTCCAGACACAATACCGCCCCCATTGCGTCCACCTTTATTAAATCCCCCTCCGAATCCACTATTAATGCCAGAAAATTGGTTTCCATCTGCTCGGAAGGCGCTTTTTGTTTTAGCCCCGTACATCTTTCCGCCCCAAAAGCCAACGGCAAAAATTATTATGGCGGCTATCACATGTAACGCTATCTTTTTTCCTTCATGTTTTATCATAATAAAAAATTATTTTATTAACTTTTATTCATATCTCAAAGCTTCAATAGGATTTAGACCAGCCGCACGCTTCGCCGGATAGTAACCAAAAACTATGCCAATAAACGCCGACACGCCAAAGGCAAGCAATATCGCCGTCAACGACACCTTGGTTTCCAACAAGCCAAAATACGTGACCAAAAAAGAAACAAGCCATCCTAAAACTACTCCGGCAACCCCACCTGAAAATGTTAACATTACCGCTTCGGCCAAAAACTGTACACTTATATCTTTTTTCTTCGCGCCCACAGCCTTGCGCAAACCAATTTCCCGAGTACGTTCCGTAACAGTAGTAAGCATCATGTTCATTATTCCTATACCGCCCACAACAAGGGATATTCCTGCTATGGCCGCCAATAATATGGTAAACGTCTGGGTTATACTAGACGCCGTGGCCACGATGTCCGCTTGATTCATCACATTAAAATCCGCTAACGACGCGTCCATAATTTTGTGGCGAGTCAAAAGTAAATCGGTGACAGCTTGCTGAACTTCAGACATATTGTCTGCGCTTTCTGCCTGAATATTTATGACAGAAACGTATTCATCACCTACCAAAAATTTTTGGGCGCTCGTCAAAGGAACATAAATCATGTCGTCCTGGCTTCCAAAACCACTTCCGCCCTTGGTTTTGGTTACACCTATAATTTTAAACTCCATGCCTTTTATTCTGATACATTTCCCCACAACATC
>JBAZWX010000099.1:0-3035 GCA_041660145.1 Minisyncoccota bacterium
TTTATGCTTCGTTTAAGGTTACGGGAAATAATGATGGGGATACGTCCACGATTATGGCCTCACTTGGTGGATTGATAAATACATGTGAAGTTAGGATAGCCCCGTTGGGTAAAATTGGAAGAAAAAAGAACAGAAAAGGTGCCGGTGGATTATTTTCAAAAATTATTCCTTCATCTGAGGAAGGACCGATACAAAGATTTTCGTATAGTGAGGGTGGAATAATACGCGTATACACCAAATTTCCAGGTGTGGAAAAATACCTAGGCAACAACTTTGATAAAATCGATACCCCAGAAGGGAAAACGATTTTGGCAGAAATTCTTATTGAGGCGTTTTCGCGGTATATTTCGGTGAGGATGACTGGTCGCACAATATCTGAGGATTTATATGCAGTTCTGGGTAAAATGGATAATTTGAGGGCACTATGTTCATCAGAGGTTTACGATCTTGTTTTTAAATCAGATTTCAAAGAAGTTCTCAATATTGACAGCAGTAGCTAACTTCTCCAAATGAAGATTAAGAAAATAGTTATTGGTACATTAGTCCTTACTCTTCTAATATTTAGTCTTTATGCATATAAACTCCATGCTTTGGCTGTTGAAGGAAACAAAATCTTTGAGCAGAGGTGTTTGGTTGTAAATCCTCCCCTGATTTCCTATAAAAATTACTTTTTGAACTTCGCCGATGCCGTTAAGCATCCCGACAAAGTTTCTACTGAATTAGCGGTTGGGTATTTCCTGACATACCTTGATGATTTAAGGGCTTATGCGCCTAAGGAGGTCGCATGGCTTGAGACTCAAAGGGCATTTCTGGACCGTTGGGACTTCAAATTGATAGAGCCTTGGTACATTAAAGAGGCTGGAGAGTACCAGTATAGAATGTATGAAGGCTACAGGGACGAAGCATTGGCTTTAATTGAGATAGTTGACAGCGACGGGAATAAATCGGAAATACACGCAAAATTTGATGCTGCCAGGACCAAGCGAAACGATAATTCACAATTATATTTCGATCTGGTTAATGAAGCATCAGAATTTAAGGACTGGAGGAAAATATTCGGAAGCGTTCCTTTTCCCGGAGCCTGTACGGATGAAGTGTTAAAAATACCTGACACAACAGGGGCTCTCGACCCGGACCCTGCCCGAGTTAAAGAACCTGATATAACGGGTTAGAAGTAATTACAATAGGCATATGAGTACACTTTCTCCAAAATTACAAAAGATGGCGGATAAGGCTGTACCTGACTTTAACAGAAAAATGTTTTTCAGTAAGAAATTCAGAGACGGGACTCGGAGATCCTTTACAGACATCCGTGAGTCAATGTTGAAAATTATTGAAAACACTCCCATTACCAATACAATTAAAGATGCGCATGAAAGGCTTCTGGCAGAATCATTTCTCGATCTCGCCTTAAAATATATTGAACTTTGCGATAAAGCTGATAATGCTCAAAAATTTTATAATCAAAGAGGAAAGTTTGTCCTATTACAAAAAGGAAGGAAGTATATCTTTAATATAAAAACTCTTAGAGATAAAAAAATAAGGGAAGGCAACCTTAAATTTCAAAGCGGTTTACCCGGCAGGCGATTTGTACACGCGGTTTTGCAGAAAGAAGTTATAAGCCACGAGGGTTATGCAAAAATCGATTCAGGGAGATATCACTTTAAACAGTTGAGTTTTAAGAAAGGATATTACCGTTTTTGGGGGAAAAATAAGAAATATTTTATAGATTTTGTGATGGAAAAAGTAAAAAGCGAGAAATTAATAAAACTTAAGTGCAGAGTAGTATAATTTCTTCAAGTGAAAAAAATAATTCTGGTCGTTTGCAGAGGAAACATTGTACGTTCTCCGTTTGCGGAGGCAGTAATAAATAAAGAACTTGCAAGAAGGGGGCTTGATTCAAAGATGCAGGCGATCTCCCGTGGAATTCAAGGCACTCCTGTTGACCCTGTACCGGATAAATTTTCCAACATCTCTTTTTATCCTAACGAGTTTCGTAATGCCAAACCGATTTTGGACAAACTGGGTATCGACACAACCAAACATGTCTCAAAACCTGTTGATAAAAAGACAGCAGAATCGGCAAGTGTTATTTTTGCTATGGATGAGAAGAACTATCAGGGACTTAATGATCTTTTTCCTGATTTGAAAGATAAAATCCATTTACTTTCGGAATTGGTTGGAAAAAAGGAAGCGATAGAAGATCCGGAAAATGAAAGCGTAGAAAAAAGCACTAATGTGCTATTGGGAATTAACGACACGATCCTTAGTGGTTTTCCCAGACTTCTTGAGTTAGTTGGGGAGTAAAAGAGAATATAAAATTTTAGTGGTACAATTGCCTCAAAATGAAAGAAAAATTCCTTGCGGCAACTTTTGTGGCGGGACAGCTCGCGGATGCTTCGATCACTACTCTTGGTGTATCAATTCATCATGCAGAGAATAGTCTTTGGATGAAATCGCTTCAGGAACAAGGCGGTCTTTCTCATATGCTTGTTGCAAAAATCGCTGTTTCGTCTCTGGTTCTCGGGCTCTATGCTATTTCGCGGGAAGCCAACAGTAAGTATGCTAGCCCCGTGGAGAAAGGTTTAATAATAGGTAATCTTGCAACTTGGGTAGTGGTAAGCTATAACACTCTCAGGTTGATAGGGTTTATTTAAAAAAAAGAATCTATGCCGGAAGATTTGAAAAAGGTCAGGAGAGGTTAGGGTGGTATAATAGCCTCAATGACGGAAAAGACCTACCCATTTACAGGTGATTTTATTTGTATCGACCAACTTCGTGGCGAAGCCGAAAAGGGCGTATATGTGCATCAGGGATTCGCAAAAATAACCACAGACGGTACGATTCTGGAAAGCGAAGGCTTTTCTAAGTGTTCGGCCCTGATTATCCAGAAGGATGACAGCCAAGAGGCGTTTCTTGCCCATATAAGCGAATGGGATTTAAATGCCCGGCAGTATCCCGTTCTGGACCAGCTTTCCCCCGGTAAATATAAAGCGGTTTTTGTGGTTGGCGCAATTAGCCGTGTCGGTTCAAGG
>JBAZWX010000100.1:0-3010 GCA_041660145.1 Minisyncoccota bacterium
AAAAATATTCTTTCGCCCATTTTTTGTATAACAAATCTTCCGTTTTGTTGTGAGCAAATTCACCCTCCTTACCAATAGAAATAGTGTGACCATTCCAAACGGAGGACACTCCGGCGCCCCTTACCACTTCGTGTTTATCTGGGTCAGGGACATTTTCGACTCGCCTTGCCGCCTCTTTAAACACGGCTCGCCCAATAGGGTGTTCAGAAAACTTCTCTGCGATAGCCACATATCTCCAAAATATTTTTTCGTCTGTCTCCTTTTCTAAAACAAAGTTTTTAAGTAAAAAATTTCCATACGTTAAGGTACCTGTTTTATCCAAGACAACTATTTTTACGTTGGACAACACATCAAGCCACTGGCCACCCTTTATGATCACCCCTCTTTTGGCCGCTCGGCCGATAGACGCCATGATAGCAAGAGGTATCGCAACGGCTATATCATCTGCACAAGCAACCAAAAAGATAGCTGCCACAGCCGACAAGCTTTTGGTAACAAAATAGGCGGCAATCGCAACAACAATAACTGCCGGTAAAAATATAGCGGCAAATTTATCAGCAAGTTTTTCCGGTTTCGATTTATGTGTACTGGCTTCTTCTATCAACTTGGCCATTCTGCCCACGGTTGAATCATCACCAACATGAACTGCGCGAATTTTTATTACATCCCCTTCGTTTAGGGTAGAGCTAAGAACATTGTCCCCCACCAATTTTTCTACAAGACGAGACTCTCCGGTAACCGAGGCTTCATTTACCTCGGTCTGTCCGAACATAATCACACCGTCCACGGGAATTCGATCACCCCTTTTTACTAAAACAATATCGCCAACGGCAACAGAATCAGCTTTGATTTCCTCCTGGATACCCTCTCTTTCAACAACTGCTTTGTTTGGTTTCAACTTCAACAATTCCTCAACAGCATTGCGCGATCGTCCTGCTGTGTGCCATTCCAATATAGATGCACACGCAAGCATCAAAACTATAAAAGCGGCTGACCTTAATTCACCAGTCGAAAAAGCGACAACAACGGCAAAAAGATTGAAAGTACCCAATGAGATCTTGCCCCTTCCCACGGCATCAATAAAATCAGTAATAGCAGGCAACGCGCCAATAGCTGCCAAGACAATGAGAGCAAAATCAACAGCACTATTGGCAAAAAGATAATTGGCAACCAGTGCCACCAAGACAGCAATTATTATGGCAACCTCTCTGCCTGGTGTATAAAAAATCTTCATCGAAAATTTTGGGTTATAAATACTTGTACAGTTCAGCCTCTAGACTATCTATTTGGTCAGACGACAAATTGTGATCATTTTTGTTTTCTCTCATCCAATCTAATATGGATGTCACATCTTTCTTGTCCATGCCCCTAAATCGATGCGGATCATTTAAATGCGTTTCAAAAATAGTCCGGATCTCATCCACATCATGTTCACTCATTCCATGATGGTACAGGTGGCTACAAACATATTTGAACTCCCTTTCAGAAATTATTTTTTTAAATAAAGAAAATGACATAATTTTTATAAAATTTTTCTAGCTATTATAGTCATAAACATCGGTATTTCTTTACGAGCAGTGTTCTCGGCACCAGCACGTGGCCCGCTGTCACTTACCTTATTAGAGTTCCACTCTTCGAGCCCCACGATGGCAAAACCGGCTTTGGCCAAGTGTTTAACATAGTATTGTAACGGCCGGTGAAAAGTTATTGTAAACTCTCGCCTTTTTTCACCAGGATGCATATCTATTTGGGTTTGTGATTCAAAAAGGTACGAATCGACTCGTCGATACTGAATCCCTAATTTTTCATCCCAACCCCAACTTGTTTTCTTTGGAATTCTAAAAGAAGGGTGATTCATCACTATAAAAAGCTGGCCATCTTTTTTTAGTACCCTCGAACACTCAGAAAAAGTGCCCGCAACGTTTTCTATATTTTGAATAGCAAGCACAATTGTTGCCTTATCAAATTTTCTATCCTCAACAGAAAGTTTGTCGGCTGGAACAACCAGATATTTAATATCTGCAGATTTATCTTTGGCTATTTTAATCAACTCTGGAGCAATGTCAGCGCCGACAACATTAGCACCACCTTTTTTAAACTCCCGAGAAAAAAATCCTTGTCCACAAGCCAAATCTAAAATATTTTCATCGGGTTGTATTTTCATCAACCGCAACAAATTTGGTAATATCAAATCTTTCTGATAGCTACCGGAATCGTCCTCAACCATGCCCGAATACCAAGAAGCTACCTTTCCCCAAGAAGTTTTAGCGCTGCTTAACTTTGGTCTGATTTTTCTCTTATCTTCCATGCCTTTTTATTATACCAAAACAGCCCCCTTTCGGGGACTGTTTTGTAAGATTTAGTAGTTGTCTCTCTTAGGAGCAAACTTCCTCTCTTCTGGTCTGGCCTCGCTAACTCGAACTCTTCGTCCATCGATTTCTTTACCTTCGTACATTTCGATGGCTGCTCGAGCCTCGTCTTCATTAGACATTTCGACAAAACCGAAACCCTTTGATCTACCTGTCATCTTATCAATGATGACTTTGGCAGAAACAACGTTTCCAGCTTTAGCGAAAGCATCGGCCAATCCTACGTCTGTGGTGCTGTATGACAGCCCGCCAACGTACAATTTAGTTGCCATTTGACTTTCAATAACCCTTTGTAAATGTAAGGCGACCAATCTACGGTAGCGAGTTGCGCTAGATCCGAGATGACTTACATTGTCAAGTATGGCATTTTCCGAGACAAAAGTCAAGCCAATCAATAACCATGGCTTAATGACAATGTTTTTCAAAATATTGGCTACTCGAGATGAGACAGATAGATAATACCAGCCATTTTGCTCCATTTAAAAATTTCTTCAGCAAAAACCCTGGGAAGAAGATTCGTTTCCTTTAGGAGAGCGACTTCAACCCATTCAAAAGAAATATATTTCTCTTTAGAAGAGACGTTATCATCGGCGATTTCACTTGAGTATATTAAATTAATTCCTGTTTGGCTTCCCCGCCCT
>JBAZWX010000101.1:0-2860 GCA_041660145.1 Minisyncoccota bacterium
TGGTTTCTTCAACTGTCTGTTCAAGCGTGTCAACGGAAATAAACTCCGACAGGCCGGCCTTCGGATTTGACAAGAATTCTGCAATATCCAGAGAGTGAGTCATACATTGCGCGTTACCCTTCGGAAACATAAGCAAATCATAACCTCTTACCTACTCTAAAATTGGGACCTTTGAGACGCCGGAACTGGCGTTAGCTTAATTGTATGCCAAAGTTAAGAAAATGTCAGTGACCAAATTAGCCCAGTCGGAAGCGAAAACGGACTATTTTTTATTCAACTCCTTCTCCGCTCTGTCAGCAATGTCCACTAAAATGCCTACTTCCTGAATGCTTAATTGCCTTGGTTTTATGTCCTTTACGCAAAATACCCCGATTGGTTTATCAGTTTCATTTTCATGTAAAGCGATGCCGGCATAAAATCTTATATATGGCTCACCTATAACCATTGGATTATCGGCAAATCGCGGATCTTTTAAAGTATCCTGAACTATGAATATATACTTTGAAAGAAGAGCGTGTCCGCAAAACGATACCTCTCTGGAACCCTCTTTTTGGTTTAAACCCTGACAGGATTTGTACCATTCTCTTTTAGAATCAATAATGCTTATGGTAGATATCGGCACTTGAAGTTTTTCCGTGGCTTCTTTAGTCAAATCATCGAAGCGCTTCTCCGGCTTTGTATCTAAAATAGCCAGCTTGTGCAAAGCCGTTAGTCTTCCCTCTTCATCTCCGGGAATAGGTGCCGTTTGCATAGTTTTTTTAAAAAAATAATAATGTTTGGAGTGTCCCGGCAAATCAATGGCAGATATATTCCGTTTAGTTTTCAAAACAATACTGGCAGGAGAAGTAACTCCTGTAATTATTGTACCACAAAATAAACTCTGTTGTTATGCGGCCCTAAAATCCAGATTGGATAACTTTCTCATCTTTAGGAAGTTTCTTGGTGATAAAAAACCCGATTATCACAAAAATTACCATAGACAAAGCCGCCAAACGATAATTAAACGCCCCAGAATGGGGGGCGACAGCCACAATAATTCCCCATGAAATTGGGCCTACAAAAGTAGCGAAACGTTCCATAAGCACAAAATACGAAAATGATTGATTAAGACTTCCATTTGGCGACAATTTAATGACCATTGCCCTGGTAACCGTCCAAACTGAACCAAATAACAGCCCCATCAAGATGGTGACCAACAAAAGAAAAACTATGCTTTGAGTAAAAGCCAAAAGAGGGAAAATAACGACCCAGCCGACAAGAATGCCCATCAGTGTTTTTTTGAAACCGATCCTGTCGGCAATTAAACCAGACAAGGGGCAACTCACAGCTGAAGTTACTAAAATACCTAACAAAATATAACTTTTAACAGAGTCGCCTGCGCCAAAAACTCTGTCCATATAAATCGGAAAGTTATTGGCCGCAGTCAAAACCGCGTCATTAAAGAAAAAATAAGCGATAAAAAAACGTCCCAAATTTGGGGTTTTGACCAGATTCAAAAAAGAACGCCAGAAGTTCCCGTACTCATCGGTAATTTTTATCTTCACCGGTACGATGGTTGACGCGCCTTTTTTGAAAGTGATGAGTAATGGCAGCGATAGTAATAAAAATATTATCGTGGCTGGAATAAAAACCTGGGCCCTGCCTGGCATCCCCCACAAAGTGACCACACCGGTGGCAAGAGGTAAAGCAATCAATATCGCGCTTATTTGGCCAAGATAGTTGCCGACCAATCCCCAACCGGACACCACACCGCGCTTTTCCGGCAAAGCAAGATCTTTAAGGAAAGAATTGTAGTAGATAAATGACAGGAGATAAACCGCCGTGGATAACGTGAAAAATATAGCGGCTAGAATATCATGATCAGGGAAAAATGCGGCAATGGAACCGGTTATAAAATACAGAACGGCCGTAAGAATGGTTGTAACTCTGATACCGGTTATCTTGTCACCTGTCTTATCGGCGATTCCACCCAAAACCGGACCGACCAAAAGAAAAATCAGACTTGAAGCTGAAAGCGTGATATTAAACCAAAAGTCCGAAATTCCTCGATCAATCACCAGCCACTGGGAGAAATACAAAAAGAAAGCGACCATCACAATTGAATTCGCAAAGTCGTACAGACTCCAAATAAATATCTTTTTCTTGTCCACAACTTAAGTTTAACAGGCCGTGGCCAAGAAACCAAAGCTGGATTTTTTTGGTGCAAACCCGCTCAATACAACATAAATTTAGACAACATGCTATAATGAGTCCAATCAATAACATTATTTAAACTCTATGTTAACCACAATCGCAATCATTTTAATTATCCTATGGCTTCTCGGATTAGTGACCTCTTACACTATTGGCGGGTTTATTCACGTTCTTCTTGTCGTAGCGGTCATTATGGTCTTAATACGACTGATCAAAGGGCAGAAACTGCTATAAATATCAGTTTAAATGAGTGCTGTAACAAAAAACTTCAGAACTTGCGTTGGAGTAAAATTGACGCAAGTGTGTGTATTCCTACATTAAATAAGAGAGTATATCTTGTAATCCAATAACTCCTTGTCTTTTTTCACCGGAGTGTCAACGTTAAAACAACTGATTCCCGTTACTATTCCGCCACATTGTTTAACAAGGGAAATGGCAGCTTTTAATTGGGAACCTGTTTCTGACCATTCATCAACTATCAAAATTTTGTCTCCCGGTGTAATGACATCGGAAACAACCTCAAATTTTTTTGGTATTTTTGTGTAATCAACGAAGCTTACAGTTTTCTTTTCTACGGGAATTTTACCTTCCTTTCTGAAAAGAACAAGCCCCACATTAAGCTCTTGGGCCACTCTTGAACCGAATACAAAACCCAACGCGTCTAGAG
>JBAZWX010000102.1:0-2804 GCA_041660145.1 Minisyncoccota bacterium
CAAATTGGTGGCTGAGTTTGAAACCGAAGTTGGATTTAATAAATATTTAGAGCAAGGGAAATTGCTAACCGTAGAAAGGGAGACCGAAATAGATGGAATTGTTGATGGGGCCGAAGAAGTTATTTTTGAGGGGTACAAATGTTTAATGGTTAATTCCTCAATACATATGTCTTTTATCGGAGCACGTCTTGTCGGCATGATGCCTCCTATTTCTATTATTTGGGCAAGACGCAAAAATCGTATCCACATATCATTACGATCAGATGGCACCGTTGATGTCTCGGCTTTGGCTAAAAAGTATGGTGGAGGAGGCCATCCGTCCGCGTCTGGTTTTTCTTGGGAAGAGGATAAATTTTTCGACTTCCAGAAACATAAAATGTAAAAACCCGCCTAACTGCTTTGAGCAAGTGGCGGGGAAATTTTTTGGCGGAGGCATTGCTTAGATGTTGGGTTTTCCTGCGGATCGTAATCGAAGAAGGAAATAGCCTCCTCCACATGCAAGTCCCAGAATGACAATGCTTCCAAGTACGAATTCCAAGACTTGGCCTGGAATTTTGACGACAAAGGCAAAGATCTGGATTCCCCAGTAAAGGGAGAAAAGTCCCAAAGCGATCAGGGCTATCTTTTTGACGAAAGCACAAACTTGCCAAAACACGTTACTGATTTTACCCGCTACTTCAGTCAGTTTTTCTCGCAAGATGCCTCCTTCTCCTCACAAATATTATCGTTTAAAGCCAAAAAGTCAACCCCGTTAGAAGTCTAACGACCTACCTATTTTTAAACGGAAAATCACGAAAAAGCGCTAATATTTCCCGAGTGTCAGATGGCAAAAAGGTAGGACTTCTAACCGGGGTCAACCACGTTGACATATTGCTTTCCCTGAGTATTATATATGTTACGCCCGCTTGGGCGGTTTTTAAGAGGAGTAAATTTAATTTTGTGTCGATAGCAACTTATATTAGTGAGACGAAAGGAGAGTTAAAACATGTTAGTTGGGCCACCAGAAGGCAGGCGGTCAACTTTACGCTTCTCGTAATTTTAATTTCTCTAGTTACGTCTATTTTTCTGTTTTTGTTTGATACCCTCTTCATTTATCTTTTAACAAGATTTGTTTTCTAAAAATATGGCACGACAAGACGCTCATTCAGATAGAAACTGGTACGCGATCCACACATATGCTGGATATGAGAATGCTGTATTAAGAAATCTCAGACATCGCGTTGAATCTCTTGGAATGGAAGACAAAATCTTCAACGTGATTATTCCAACGGAAAAAAAGGTGAAGGTGAAGGGAGGCAAACGTGTTACTGTTGAAGAAAAAATATATCCAGGCTATGTCCTGGTGGATATGATGGTTACTGACGATTCTTGGTATGTCGTTAGAAATACGCCAAGAGTTACAGGTTTTGTTGGGGCGGGTGTAAAACCAGTTCCACTTGAGAAGGCAGAGGTAGACGAGTTATTCAAAAGGATGGGGGCTGACACAATTCAGCACAATTCAGATCTTCAGCTAGGTGATCTTGTTAGAATTGTCGATGGTCCGTTCAAAGACTTCGAAGGGAAAGTTAGCGACATTGACCAAGAAAGAGGGAAGGCCAAAGTATTAGTTTCTATGTTTGGTCGAGAAACCCCAGTCGAGTTAGATTTCCTTCAGGTACATAGAGTTTAATCTAAAGAAATATGGCAGAAAAAAAGTTATCTAAAAAAATAAAGTTACAAATTCCGGCTGGAAAGGCTACGCCTACTCCACCAATTGGCCCTGCTCTTGGTCAGGCTGGTATAAATATTGGTGATTTCATAAATAAGTTCAATCAGGCCACTGCGCCAATGGCTGGCAGCATAATACCGGTAGAGATCTCTGTTTTTGAGGACAGAAGTTTTACTTTTGTCTTGAAAACCCCTCCAGCTTCTGACTTAATCGCCAAGGCTGCTGGTATCGAAAAAGGATCGGGGACGAACAAAAAGAAAAGAGCAGGCAAAATAACGAAAGCTCAATTGAAAGAGATTGCAGAAAAAAAGATGCCTGACTTGAATGCCACTGACGTAGATGCTGCAATGAAAATTATTGCCGGTAGCGCCAGGTCTATGGGGGTAGATATTGTTGGATAGGCCTAAGGTAAATTTAAACAAAATCAAAAATGCCCAGATGGGGCATTTTTGATTTTAGTTACAGAAGGTGAGAAAAAAGTTCAAGCTGCCTACCTAAAATATTTTCCGGATGGGTGTGGTTGAAAAGTTTCTCGCTGTTTTCCATAAGGTACACATTTTTTATTCCGGCACTAATCATTGCTTGCCAGCATGGCTCGCAGCACCACCAGTGCCCCCATAGGTACAAATCGGCATTTTTGGTATCATGCCTATTATTTTTTGCGTCTAAACACGCCTTGGGTTCGCAGTGATTTTTCGGATGACAACCTTCGCAAAGCTCGTACCCCTGACCAGTTGGGCAGTTAAGTTTTACTCTCATGCAGATGTTGTTTTTGTGGAATTCGCTACCATTTGCACCGCGGCCAATTATAGCTCCATCTTTGACGACGACCCCTCCGGTTTTTACTTTATTGTCTATGGAGTATTTTAATGCGGACATTCTAGCCTCGATCATAAAAGGGTTATTTTCAGGCCCATAAAGATATACTCGGCCTTCTGGTAAGTAGGGATATTTTATATTTTTTGTTGACACCATTTCTTTATCCATTTTGTATATAGTTTGTTGATAACTATCTCTCTTTACTCTGTATAATTGTAGCATCATGACAAAATTCGACCAGATATACCAAAAGATGTTAACAAAAATTTCCAATGAT
>JBAZWX010000103.1:0-2762 GCA_041660145.1 Minisyncoccota bacterium
GTATTCTGTAATACCGCCAACCGTTCCGCTTTTACAACCGACGATTGAATAAAAATCAATATTGGCGTTTCTCATATCAAATACGTCAAAACTTTGAGAGTGAAGAACGCCGGCGTTGGTCAAAGCAAAAGTGTTTAGAGCGTGGTCACCCGAAAGATAGCCTATGGTTTGGTTGAAATCAAGATTTTTAGTTGAAAAACCGCCGTTTTCGTAATCAGCCGTTGTAACATAACCGCCGTTTGACGCGACATATTCCTTGCTAGGCGATAACTCGTAGGAAACCGGAAGGTTGGCGGAGATTTTTTTCATTTCGGCGTCAGAGAGAAAAGGAATGCCGAAATTGTCCCCTTGAAGCAGGGTTTTGACCGCTTTGGGAGCGCCGAGATTTGGAACGCCCACAAAAACCGCTTTGCCGATGTGGTTGTCGGTCGGATGCTCCATCGCATACTTTTTAACAAGAAGCCCACCGGTTGAATGGGCGATGACGTCAACCTTGTCGCTGCCGGTTAATGAACGGATGTCGGCAATCTTCTGTCGCAACGCATCCACGTTGGTTTTGCCATCGCTCCAAACACCGCTGACGCCGTAACGCCAGTCGTAGGGAAAAGTGAAAAGAGTGGAGGTGGCGGAGGTGCCTGGAGAATAGCCGGATGAGGTGAGTTCGGTGATGAGACCGTAAGTGTAATCAAAGGAAAAACCAGAAAAAGTTTCCTCACCAATAATATCAGATACAGATACCGCCAAATCTAATGGCTGCAGATTATTATTGAAAGATAATACATCCAAAAAATCATCTCCAACATCTCCAAACATTCCAAATAAATTTAACCATAATTTTCTACCGTCCTTAATTAAATCCGTCCCCAAAATCCCCGGCACAATCAATACCGGAGTTTTCAGGTTCTGTTTAGTGTTGGTAAAAACGCAGGTAATCGCGCTGTAGGGCTTTGGTGTTATGTTTACTCCACCTGGAATGGGTATGGCAGAAACACTCGGATTAGAACTGGTACAAACCACACTGGTGTTTTTCCATCCATCAGGCAGACCTTCGGTCAGTGTCATTGTCGCCCCGCTAAAAGCGTCTGAACTTGTCGCCACAAAACCACTGCCGTTGTTAGTTGTAATTTTAAAATCTTTTACGTCATAAGTGTAAGCGGATTGAGAAGCGCGAAAATGGAAATTAAAAACACCGTCTCCTCCTACGGTGTTTTTAACTACGGTGATGTCAAAATATGGGATGACAAAATAGGCACGAGCAGGTGAATATACATACCAAATTAAGATAAAAGTAGAAAATATAACTACCCATTTCACATTCTTAACCATTTTGAATTTATCATTTAAACTTTTAAGGAAAACTCATACTGAAAGCGACCACATACCCTATATACAGAACAAATAACAGCCATAATAATAAAATTGACAGTAATATAGAAATAATTACACTTTTTCTATACCGTATGTTGATAATCAACAAAATTAATAGTCCAGCAATTTCAATTGCTAATAGTAAAAATAGGTACATAGGGTGGTCGGTAAAAAATTGTTGTTTTATAAAAATAGTATATAAGGGCGATAACTCCCTTCCCAACAAATTAGCAAATGAAGACAATAGAAAAGAACACAACACCTCCGGCACCACAAACATTGCGACCGACACCCACAACCAGATTTTTTGAGTTTTTGTCATACGTTAATTTTTTACTTTATAACCCCTTAATTCTACTCCAGCCGCCAAAATATAATACAAACTGCAGGTGGATAACCAAAAGAAACCGTCCTCCACAAACCTTTCAACCATTTACTCAATTTCACCCGCACACGCCATTTTTTAATCCACCGCTACGCTCGCCATTTCCTCGTTCATCTTTATCTCCCCATTTTCTACCCCCCCCCCTACACCACCCTTCAGCTATAGCTGAAGGGTGGTGTAGGGGGTAATCCCAAAAGAAACTTTCTTTACGTCTCCTTTCTCCTTCCGACTCTTCCGACCGTTTCCGCGTCACGCCAAATGCTTATCGATTCATTTTCTTAAGACAGACCGAATGTCTTCCTTATGGGCAAATCATATTCCAATTCATCTACTATTACATAAAGCAAATCTTTCCCTATTTCAAAATCAGCCTTAAGCATAGTAACCAACTCTTCGCAATCGTAAGGATATATCCAAACGCTGTCCTGCAACTTTGCAAATCCTATTGAAATTAGTGTTCGCCTAACCTTGTCTCTTAAAACCCTTTTATTCTCTTTTATATCAAAAATAATTATCCGCCATTTGCCATCCCACTTTTTAGGTTTTTCCAACCTAAAATCCATCTCCTCCAAAACACGCAGTTCTCTTTTACCTTTTTCTGTGAGACGAAGAAAACCATTTTTGTACTCCAACAAACCGCGCCGAACCAGTGCTTCGCGAGACCTTTTTACAATCTCTTTCTGTCGCCTTGACGGTATTAAACCCAATTTATTCATAGCACCCAAAACATTCGGAGCTAAAATCGCCACACTTAAAATTCCGGCTACGGCAATAGTTCCTAAAATGATTTTCTGAATATTTTTCCTCTTTGTTTTTTCGCGAGATTGTAATTCAAGTTTTCCCATCACCTGCTATTATAATCCACCGCCGACATATACACGACTCTTCAGCTATAACTGAAGAGTTGTGTATTAATTTTGATGCCAAAATACCTGCGTCAAAATTCCAAGGCGATTTGTACCGCAATCAGTAACCTGCAAATAGCACAGCTGGTCAAAACCGCAGAAGC
>JBAZWX010000104.1:0-2741 GCA_041660145.1 Minisyncoccota bacterium
GGGTGGGATCTGTTCGAACTGTTGGTAGAAGGCTTTAAAGGGGTGCCTGGAAAGGTTGAGGCTGCCCCAGCAAAGCATTTGCGTACCGCATTGGGCCAAGTGGTCAACTTCATGTATACGCTTCAAGGTGAGGCAGCTGGGGCCATAGCTTTCTCAAATTTTGACACATTGCTTGCCCCGTTTATAAGGTATGACGGGCTAACCTATACAGAAGTTAAACAGGCGATACAAGAGTTCATTTTTAACATGAATGTTCCGACCAGAGTTGGTTTTCAGACCCCGTTTTCTAACGTTACTTTAGACCTTTTGCCATCGCCAAACTTTAAAAATAGCCAGGTTGTGATAGGTGGCAAGTTACAAGACGAGGTATACGGAGATTTTCAAGATGAAATGGACATGTTTAATGAAGCTTTTTTTGAAGTTATGTCTGAGGGCGATGCGGCGGGTAGAGTGTTTTCTTTTCCGATACCAACGATCAATATTTCTGGAGATTTCGATTGGAGTAGCCCACGATATGAAAACCTTTGGAAAATAACTGGGAAATACGGGATTCCATACTTTAGTAATTTCGTAAATTCGGATATGCACCCGGAAGATACTAGGTCTATGTGCTGTCGTTTGAGATTAGACGTGAAAGAGCTCGGCCGTCGAGGCGGAGGGCTTTTTGGTTCCAGTGCTCTTACTGGTAGTGTCGGTGTTGTTACGATAAACATGCCTCGTATCGGCTACGAAACAAAGACCGTTGACGAGTTTAAGCAGAAGCTTAGATCTACAATGGATATTGCCAAAAAGAGTCTTGAAATGAAGAGAAAAATGCTCGAGGAATATACTGATAAGGGTCTATATCCTTATACAAGATTTTATCTGCGCAAAATAAAGGAACGAGATAATTCATATTGGAGTAACCACTTTTCTACGATTGGTATCGTTGGTCTTAACGAAGCGGCTATGAACTTGCTAGGCGTCTCTATCGGCGACTCAAAGGGGCGAGATTTTGGTCTGGAAGTCTTGGATTTCATGAGGGAAATTTTAATTGAATACCAGAAAGAGACAGGTAACTTATATAACTTAGAGGCCACGCCGGCCGAGGGAGCTTCTTATAGTTTGGCGAAAAAAGATACAACAAAATATCCAGACATTGTTGTGGCCAACAATGGGGCTTATCGGGAAGGGTCAGAACCTTATTATACAAATTCATCACAGCTTCCTGTTTCTTTCACTGACGATATTTTTGAGAATTTGGATCTGCAAGACGAGCTACAAACAAAATACACCGGAGGTACGGTTATCCATCTTTTTATAGGGGAAAAGATTGATGATTTTAGAACTGTTGCGGCAATGGTGCGTAAAGTTTGTTCTCAGTACCGATTGCCATATTTCAGTATTACTCCGACGTTCAGTGTTTGCTCTAACCATGGATATCTTTCTGGCAGAAAAGAGTTATGTCCAGACTGCGGAACTGAGTGTGAGGTTTACTCTCGAATTGTTGGTTACTTGCGTCCAGTAAAACAGTGGAATGTCGGTAAAAAAGCTGAATTTGTAGAGAGAAAAATGTTCAATGTTCCTCACGCAGATATTCTCAAGCAGGTATGATGATAGGGGGCTTGCAAAAGACTACCCTAATTGATTATCCAGGCAAGGTTGCTGCAATAGTTTTTACTGCCGGGTGTAATTTTAATTGCCATTATTGTTACAATCCAGAGCTCAGAAATTTTTCTCCAAAAATTGATGAGAGTGAATTTTTTGATTTTTTGGACAAGAGGAAAAAACACCTAGATGCGATTACGGTAACTGGAGGTGAACCGACCGTGCAACCTGATCTTGTTGAGTTTATAGAAAAAATAAAGAAAAGGGGATTTCTTGTAAAGCTAGATACCCAAGGGACAAATCCAAAGATGGTTGAACAACTAATTGATGCTAAATTGATCGATTATATCGCAATGGACATCAAGGCTCCCTTGGAACGTTATCGCGAGGTTGCAAATTGTTTTGTTGACGAATCGGCAATAAAAAAAAGTATCGCGCTTGTTATGGAAAAGGCACCAGATTATGAATTCAGAACGACCGTTGTTAAGGACCAACTTAAATTGGAGGACATTGAAAAAATGGGCGATCTTATAAAAGGAGCCAAACGATACTATCTACAATGTTTTGTTTCTACCAAAAACATGAATGATCCATCTTTTTGTTCCAGAAAAGGCCCATCGGTTGATGAGATGGAATCAATGCGGGTGGTCATGTCAAAATACGTAAAAGAGGCTTTTGTAAGATAACTTCTGAAAATGACAAAAAAAGTTTTAGGAAAAAACCAACGGCAATATGTGTACCTGGATTATGCGGCTACCACTCCAATGGACACTAACGTTTTTGAAACGATGTTGCCCTACTTGCAAGACCGCAATCTTCAAGGTAATCCATCGTCATTGCATTCTGTGGGGCGTCTGGCAAAAGCCGGACTTGATGAATCCAGGAACATTGTTGCCAGGACTCTTGGTGTTCGTGAAGACGAAGTGATTTTTACTGGTTCTGGCACAGAGTCTGACAATTTAGCTTTGGTCGGGGTCGCTCGGGCATACGGCCACAAGGGCAAACATATTATTGTCTCAGCGATTGAGCACAAGGCCATTTTGGAAACCGCGAATGCTTTAAAAAAAGAGGGTTTTTCTATCTCCTTCGTTCCTGTAAGTAAAAACGGGGTGGTTAATACTGAAAAGCTTTTATCCCTTGTGCGGCCGGATACC
>JBAZWX010000105.1:0-2726 GCA_041660145.1 Minisyncoccota bacterium
ATGAATCTTTGTCCAAGCATTATTTGCGAAAGCAAAAAAGCACGAAACTCTTTAAGATAAGCAATATTAACTTCATTGGGGCAAACAATTGAGCCACCTAGAGCAATTACAAAGTCGTGTTTATTTGCGTCAGGCATCCGTGTTATTTTAGACGTTTCCCCCAATTGTTTCAAGCAACACTTAAACCCACCCCCTCCCTCCCTTATCAGGGAGGGAGACGCGTCGCCCTCACCAAAGAAATTACGAGGTATTTAATAAAAATTCAGCTTTAATTGATTGGTGCAACGTAGTATTGGCCCAACAAATTCCAGGCGAAATTTGAGTGAATCGATGCAAAAATTCCAGATACTTCTGTCCCACAACTGTTAAGAATCGTGCCTTGTCCTCCCGGATGTGAACCAACATAGGAAGTAACGTTATAGGCCTTGCCACTGATCGCAAGCCAGCAATCGTTCGCTGAATTATGCTTAGCGACATCCGCCATAGAAACACCACCATTACTTACTGTTGTTGGTTTTGGCGTCGGCGTTAGTGTTGCCAGTGGCGTAGCCGATGATGCATTTCGTGGCAAACGATTTTTGGGCGAAGAAGTGGCTGTCGGAGTTGGCGCTATCGCTATTGAAGAGGGGATCAAAAGACCTTGCACGGGCTGTATATTTGCAGGATATTTAACCGCTAAATAGTCGCCAATAATAATTGCAAGAAAAATAATTGCAAAAATTATTAATGAAAACGTAACCAGTGGTTTTATTCGCATAGTGTGTTTAATAAATTATAATTCAAATTCTTCTGAATGAATGTCTGTGGACGACACTCCAAGCGTTTCAAATTGTTCTCGCAAACTTTTCATCATGTATGGGGGCCCGCAAAGAAAAATACTTATATCGTCTAAGTTACCATAATAGTGATGTATTATTTCCGCTGTAATCCTACCCCGTTCCGAGGAACCAAAAGTGGCTACGCGAAAGTTTGGATATTCTTTTGCGTGTAACAGCATTTCCGGCAAATGCACCGCCTCGTTTTCTTTTGCTAAAACATAAACCAAAGTAACAGAATATTTATCATCACGAACGTCCGGAAACATACCCAAAAATGGCGTAATCCCTATGCCTCCCGCTATCCAAATTTGTTTTTTATGGTGTGCGTTTTTGTAGGAAAATTTTCCATAAGGACCGTCGATCGTCACTTTTGTCCCAACTTCAAGTTGTTTTAATCGTGCTGTAAAATCACCCAGATTTTTTACTATGATCTGTAAAAATTTGTCCGCGGGATTTGAACTAATTGAAAAAGGGTGCTCTTCTTCGCCAATTTTCTTGTTGTTAAATTTGAAAAAAACAAATTGCCCCGGAGAATAAACCATTTTTTCCGCCAAGGCGAGCAAAGACACCTCAATAACTTTCTCGTTTATTTTTTCCACAGACGTCACTTTGTACTCGTATTTTTTTATCAAATATTTTCCAAGCAACGTATAGTATGTAAAAAACAATAACGCTACAGTCGATAGTAAAAGCATATAAAAACGCAAAAAATAATTTGTGCTAACGTCGCTGGGAATAAAAAACACGTGCAGACCGGCAAAAAAGAAAGCTAGTCCAAGATATTTGTGCAGCCCTCTCCAAAATTGGTATTTGGGGCGAAAGTGAAAAGTGAAAAACAGAGTCAAAATCATTATGGCCAATGCCACGATTCCATAAGCAACAGGTAAATTGTTCAAACTGGGGACAAGCAAAGCGCCGGCAAAAGATACGGAAACCGGCACCAATCTGACCGCCGAAAAAAGCGGATGGAACAGAAGTAAACAAAAAGAAAGCCCGCCTATCAAATGGTGAATAATGTAGATGCGATTTAGGCCGCCAAAATAATTTTCCAGATGTTTTAGTCTGGCACTTAATATCAAATTTATTGCAAAGAGTGCCATCCCGATAAGTCCGGCTATTTGCGCCAAGCTGCGCATGCTTGTCATAAAATCGACAAAACGACCGGCAAGCGGCTGGACATCTATCCAAAACCATATCGGGATGACAGTTAAGACGATAATTGCCCAGATACCGATATTATTTTTTATAAAAACTCATATACTTTTTTTTGCCATTTATACGTTCGTACAGTCTAAACCATTTCGAAACAACGGACAAGAACTAATTAACCCCAATAATACGGCATACACCCACAAGTTGAATACTCGTGGGTGTATGAAATATGTTTTTTGATAACGACTTTGTTATATCTCCTGTATATCTCCCGGTATTGATCTGTTGTGAACATTAACATTTGGAGTACAAGAACTTGCCACTGGACTACCTTTGGAGACAGTGACAATCTTGAAGCCGGGTGCGGAGAACGTTGCGGTTATTTTATAGTTGGTTGGGTCTTCTGAGGGAGTAATTGTCGCGTCAGAAGGTAGCGCCCATGTGTAAGAGGGCAAACTGCCGACGTTGACATAAACCGTATCAGTCGCAGTTGCGCTACCTTCTCCGTTACAAGTAATAGTTAGCGCATAATTAGTACCGGCACTCAACCCAACGCTTGGTTCCGAACCATTGATACCCTTTGTACCAACCCACGGACTCGCGGGGCTACCGGAAGCGGTACAACTTGTTGCATTGGTTGACGACCATCCCATAGTCACGGGAGTTGTTGCTTCAGTAGGCGTAATTAATAGTGGGCTGGTCACCGTGGGATGTTGACCATTAACAGTTAAGCTTGCGGTTACAGGATTTGGAAGA
>JBAZWX010000106.1:0-2617 GCA_041660145.1 Minisyncoccota bacterium
ATGTCTGGAATAACTGGTACCCCGTCGGATGGGCATTCTTTTTTATTACAGGGCTTAATACCAAAATTGGAAAAAAGCTTGTCAAACTCGGTTTTAGCGATAGAGAAGTCAAAGACATTTTGGCCGCAAGCTCGTGTGCAGACCGTCTCACCCCTCTTGTGGAAGCTGAGATTGGAACTTTAGAACTTGCCCGCGCAATAAAACTAAAAGCGACAAATATTGATCACCTGGCAAAACAGCTAACAAACAAATTCGGCTGGATGTCTGTCTATAATACAGAAGACCAGGTGCGAGGACCAGAATATTATATTAGTGAAGCAGAAAAACTAAATAAACTGAACATTGACACGGAAGAAAAGAACAATGTCATCCTCCCCGAGCTTGCAAAAAATCAAAAGTTGTTTGATTCGCACATGGAGAAAATTTCAGACGACCTTTTGAAAGAACAGCTACTGTTTTGGCATGCATCCGGTTATTTGCGAGACAAAAGAGAGGAAGCAAGAGATCGCATAACTATATTAGAAAAACCGGTATACGAGGCTATCGCAGAGAAGTTAAATATCACTCTTCATGAAGCAGTATACCTATCCAACGATGAGATATTAGCTGCCCTGGCTGATAAATTAGACGCCAGATATTTACAAACAACTGCATTGGCACGGGCAAAAAGATACGTCTTTACCGTTACAAAACAGCAGATGGAAATTATAGACGACCAAAAACAAATCGACCAGATTGCCAAAATGTTCGAGGTATCAAGCTCGGCAGAAATAAAAGGCCAAGTGGCGTGTAAATCAAACGAGATTGTGCGCGGACCAGTCAAGGTAGTCTTCAATAATAAAGAAATTGGCAAGATAGAAGACGGGGATATCTTGGTGACCACTATGACCAAGCCAGATTTCTTGTCTGCGATGAAAAAAGCTAAGGCATTTGTAACCGACGAAGGCGGACTCACCTGTCATGCTGCCATTATCGCCCGTGAACTCAAAAAGCCTTGCATAATCGGTACAAAAATTGCCACACAAGTTTTGAAAGATGGAGATTTGGTTGAGATAGATACCAATAACGGTATAGTAAAAATTCTGGAAAAAAGTAAATAAAAAATGATATGGAAAAAGAAAAAAGTTTAGCAGATAAATTTATAGAGGAAACAGGAGGACAAGAACTTTTTCCTCCCCTGCACAACTCTTCTCTTATCGTCCAAGCTAGCGATTGGGCCACTAAAAAATATTACGGAAAGCTCTATGATGACAAAACTCCCTTCCCTATACTAATAAACTCGAAAGAAGGAGAGGGGGTAATGTACATTCCGCTGACCAAGGTTAAAAAACTGGCCGAAGAGATTTTTAAGAAGTTTTGGTCAGATAACAGCGAGCTTGATCGCCGTTTACAATATTACAACGGTCAAACCAAAATAGTTGACGAGCTATACGATGAATTGACATATGGCTACATCTCCTCAGCTTCCTTTGAAGACCTTTCAGCAAAACTACTTAGGCTTCAAGAAACCGTCTGGAGAATGAACTCTAGCGTTTTCTTTTCTATCTATTTTGACGAAGAAATGTGTCAAAAATTTCTTGATCTTGTCGGATACCACATAGACAAGGAACGTTTCAAAATCATATGGACACGGGCAAGCGTTCCATCTATAAACTCTTTCGAGAAAAGAAGACTGCTCTTCATCTTGGATTTCTTGAAAAATGGAAAATCTTTTGAGAACATAGCGGAAAAATGCCAATATTTTGAAGCCGCATACCACAAAATCGCTTCATTGCCAGAAACTATCGATTTACTATCGAGCAAATATGGTGATTATAAAAATCCGGCCGTTGCCATTGGCCAATATGATAAAGAGATGGGAGAAAGCAAGAAAGTTTCGGGCGATTATTCAAACTGGTTATCAACTCTGACAAAAGAAGAAAAATTAATTGCTCAATATATCCAGTTTGTAATAAGCATAAGAGATGACAGAAAAGATTATCTTGCTAAATACATTGCTGCAACATACAGGGTTGCTGAAAGAATGTTTGCAGAATGTGCTGTGCCTAAAGACCTAATATATCACTACACGTTTGACGAACTTCTTTTGGGTCCCGGCAACCTTATTTCTGTTAAAGAAACCCTCGCCGACAGAAAAAGAGGCTATTCTATTTTGGTCCACTACGACGGCACGATGGAGCATGAATCCGGTGTCTTTGAAGAGACCAAAACAACAATGGACAAGTATTTCTTGGGCCAGCAGATCGTGCAGGAACAAAAAGAGATCAAAGGACAAGTGGGCTCTCCTGGCATAATCAGAGGAATAGTCAAAATTGTAAGAAATATAGAAAAAGAATCATATAAACTTAAAGATGGAAACATTTTGGTAACCGGTATGACCAGGCCAGAATTTGTACCTCTTATGAAAATTGCGGGGGGAATTATCACAGACGAAGGAGGAATAACCTGCCATGCTGCCATAATCTCTCGCGAGTTAAAAATTCCATGCATCATCGGTACAAAAATCGCTACGAGAATATTAAAAGATGATATGGAAGTTGAAATAGATGCAAATAAAGGTATTGTTCACATAATTTCGTAACTAAAAGTTAATATAATTAAAATTATGAAAATGGAA
>JBAZWX010000107.1:0-2535 GCA_041660145.1 Minisyncoccota bacterium
AAAAAAGCCGGAGAACTTCTCCGGCGTCATACTCCTTTTGTTAGGCTAGAGTCTTGTAGCTAGTAATTGTCAGCCACCTGACGCTGTTGCCAGTGTATTGGACTGTCCCGTCCGTTTTGGTAACATAATAGCCATAATTGGTGTGCGCAAGTAATTCTCCCAATGTTACCACTAGTTTCGTCCCTTCCCGGAACGGTGCGGGATAAAAGGGAAATGCTCCGAACCTAAGCTCTCCGTCTTCGGTTTCAAGAACAACCGTAGAACGATCTTCGAGCGACCAGGTGCTATATCCCGACCCAATTCTGCGAACAGTTGCTATGAAACTTCCGTCTCTAGGCTTTTTTGGAACTGGCGATTCTTTCTCTCCTTCACCACCTCTCCCACAAAACCAGCATCTCCGATTCATTTTTTCCTCCTTATGCGATTTTATGACTCTTATATTCTACTTCTTAAATGTACAAATGTCAATAGTTTTTAAATTAAAACGCTCGCGACCTGTGTCGCGAGCGAATTTCTACTCCATCCATCCGCCAGGGAACTCTCTGAGAAGAGTCAGTGAGAACATGGCATCATTGAGCCAATCGATTAAGTTATGAACCGTGTATTCCGGCCGGTAAAGCTCGCCGCTAGTCAGGGAGTAGCGAACCCACTTCGCGTCTTTCCACTCAGCCTTTCTAATCTCTGCATCCTTCGGCGAAAAAACTGCCTTCGGACTTATTGAGGCTCTCAGAACAATACAGATCGAAAGCCCTTCCTTTTTAGGAAAGTAGTACACTCCAAGAACAGCGAAAGGGATAACCTCCACGCCTAATTCTTCCATAGATTCTCTTCTGGCTGCCTCCAAAATAGTTTCCGTTTCTTTTTCTTTCTTGAGAAGGTGTCCAGCAGGAAGACCCCATAGTCCCGTATCTTTCTTTTGAGTCATAAGAAGTTTTCCGTCTCTTTCAACGCAAACAGCAACACTGACGCTGGCAACTAATCTGTCAGATTTCTCTGTCATTTTACCTCCCATTTATTTTGTATTCTACTACCTAAGCTTCTAAACGTCAATAAAACGCCTCTTGTAAATCTAAAATTATTTAGGCAATTGCAATTTTAATTATTTATGTTATAATTTTGAGACTTAATTTTATGGAAATTAGAAACATTGCCATTATTGCCCATGTTGATCATGGAAAAACCAGCCTAACCGACGCTCTCTTGCGCCAGGCTGGTTTAGTATTGGAAGGAGTGACAATGGATTCCAATGCTTTGGAATTAGAGCGGGGGATTACCATCTATTCAAAAAATGCTTCCATCTACTACAAGGATACAAAAATTAATATTGTAGACACTCCCGGCCATGCTGATTTTGGTTCTGAGGTAGAGCGAGTGTTGCGCTCCATTGATTCTGTCCTTTTGGTTGTAGATGCCCAAGAAGGCCCCATGCCTCAAACAAAATTCGTTTTAAAAAAATCATTGGAACTTGGATTAAATCCAATTTTAGTTATTAATAAAATTGATAAACCAGCAGCTCGACCTCAATGGGTACACGAAAAAGTTTTTGAACTTTTTTACGACCTCGGAGCTACTGAAGATCAGCTTAATTTCACTTGCCTATATGCAATCGCCCGAGAGGGGATTGCCAAGCTCCATTTAACAGATGAATCAAGCGACTTAACTCCGCTCTTGGATGTCGTGCTAGAGAAAATTCCATCATCTTCCAATGATAAATTAAATAAACAGCAACTAAGATTTCAGCCCTTTAATCTGGGCTATGATAACTTTATGGGCCGACTAGCCATTGGCAGAATTTACGAAGGGGTTGCCAAAGCTGGAGATAATATTTTTATAAAAACATCATTAGGAGAAGTAAGAACTGGTAAAATCGCCAAGATATTTTCCTTCTCTGGATTAAAAAGGGAAGAGGTTCGGGAGGCCGTTGCCGGAGATATCGTGATGATTACTGGTCTTCCCGATATTTATATTGGAGAGACTATTTGTGCCGATAAAGACCAAGAAGCTTTGCCTTCAATCAATATTGATGAACCGACTATTTCTCTAAATTTTTTGGTAAATAATTCGCCGTTTGCAGGGCGCGAAGGAAAATTTGTGACCATTAGGCAAATCAGAGAAAGATTAAAAAGAGAACTTGAGATCAACGTTGGCCTGAAAGTAGACTTTTCCGAAATGAATTGTTTTAAGGTTTCAGGAAGGGGAGAATTACACATTTCGATATTATTGGAAAACATGAGACGAGAAGGTTATGAACTTCAAGTCTCGCAACCTCAGGCCATTATTAAAGAAGAGGGCGGCGTAAAGATGGAGCCGTTTGAAGAAGTTACTATTGATGTTCCGTCCGAATCTTCGGGCGTTGTGATTGAAAGACTTTCAAAAAGAAAGGGATCAATGGTAGATATGCGACCTGAACAAAATCATACAAGAATAATTTTTGAAATACCGACCAGGGGACTATTGGGTTATCGTAACGAATTTGTTATCGCCACTAAAGGAGAAGGCATCCTTTGCAGCCAATTTATCGGCTTTCGGCCTTGC
>JBAZWX010000108.1:0-2508 GCA_041660145.1 Minisyncoccota bacterium
CTTTTCTATTTTTTGCCCGATGCCAAACCTTTCAACTTTAGGGAAATTTCTATGAAGTGATAACCAAAGTTTGTAAGCCTCTTTTTCTTTGAGAATTACCGAGGGTAATTCTCGGGGGGGGGGGGGTAGACATAAGTTATTAATTACCATGGGAGATAATAAGTATCAAGACATCATATCTCTAGAAAATTTATACGAGTCATGGTCCAAATTTGTATCTAATAAAAAATACAAAAGAGACGTGGCCGAATTTGCACTTAACCTCTCTGAAAATATTTTTGGTTTGCATGAAGAGTTGAAAAATATGTCATACAAACATGGTGAGTATGTAGCCTTCAACATCTCCGACCCCAAACCGCGAAACATCCATAAGGCAACAGTTCGTGACAGACTCCTGCATCACGCAATTTACAGACAGCTCTACCCACTTTTCGATAAAACATTCATATATGATTCATATTCATGCAGACTAAACAAGGGAACACACAAAGCATTGGACAGATTTAGATACTTTGCTCGCAAAGTTTCAAATAACGATACAAAAACTGTTTGGGTTTTGAAATGTGATGTTAGAAAGTTTTTTGCCTCAATTGACCAAGCCACATTAACAAAAATCGTAAAGAAATACATCTCAGACAAAAATGTCATTTGGCTCCTTAACCAAATTATTAGCAGCTTTTGCTCCACAAAAGAAGGAGTGGGCCTGCCTGTGCAGACAGGGTTACCGCTCGGGAATCTCACCTCCCAGCTTCTTGTGAATGTCTATATGAACGAATTTGATCAATTTATGAAGCATGAGATCAAGGCCAAATACTATATTCGTTATGCAGATGATTTTGTCATTATGTCTCAAGACAAAGCATGGCTTGAAGAAACGCTGAAACAAATTAAAGAGTTTCTACTCACGAAGCTTAAACTAAATCTACATCCCGACAAAGTTTCGATAAAAACATTAGCTTCAGGCATAGATTTCCTCGGATGGGTCAACTTCATAGATCATAGAGTCTTGCGTACATCTACCAAGAAAAGGATGGTTAAAAGCTTAGTTCAGAGTAGTGGCAAGGAAGAAAGTTTGCAATCTTATTTGGGGATGCTTTCGCATGGGAATACGGGGAAAATACAACATGATATAATATCTCCATGGAAGAAAACAAAAAGCTTATAGTTTTAATGGATAGTGTTGGCATCGAAGACGTCGGACTTGTCGGCGGTAAAAATGCGTCCCTTGGTGAGATGATAAAAAATCTTGCGAGAAGGGGCGTTCCTGTTCCATCAGGTTTTATAGTCACGGCCGAGGCCTATCAATACTTTTTAAAAAAAACCGGTTTAGCTGGAAAAATAAGAGTAATACTTGCCGGTCTTGATACAAGAAATTTGAGAGACTTGGCAAAACGTGGCAAGGAAGTTCGGGAGACGATCAAAAAAACTAAATTTCCAGATGACTTACGGGAGATGATAGTCTCTGCCTATGCTGACATGGAAAAAAAATATGGAAGAAATGTTGACGTCGCTGTTAGGTCAAGCGCCACGGCGGAGGATCTTCCAGGGGCAAGTTTTGCCGGTGAACATGACACATACCTTGGTATAAGGGGAGCAGATGCGGTTGCTGTTGCCACACTGAATTGTATGGCGTCTCTTTTTACTGATAGGGCCATATCGTATCGTGTCGACAAAGGTTTCGACCACTTTAAGGTTTCTCTTTCTGTCGGGGTACAGAAAATGGTCCGTTCCGACATGGGGGCATCGGGGGTTATGTTTACAGTTGATACAGAAACAGGCTTTAGAGATGTTATTTTGATAAACGCTTCATGGGGTCTGGGAGAGATGGTTGTTCAAGGGGAAGTTACTCCAGATGAATATTTGGTATTTAAAAAAGGACTTGGTGAGATAGCCGCGTCTAATCCGATTATAGGAAAAACGCTTGGTGTGAAGGATAAAAAAATGACTTATGCATCCGGGACTGGCGCGAAGAGAACAAAAGTTGTTTCTACCACCGACAGAGAAAGAAAAATTTTTGTATTGTCGGATGAAGAGATCAAAAAGTTGGCGAATTGGGGTTTCGAAATAGAGAAACACTATTCTTCAAAACATGGTGGGGCTTGGATGCCTATGGACATCGAGTGGGCCAAAGACGGAAAGACAGGCGAACTTTTTATTGTCCAAGCAAGGCCGGAAACCGTTCAGGCTGGTAAAGATTTTTCGAAGATAAAAGAATACGAAAGAAAAGGTGGTGGTGAGCCTATTGCTAAAGGCGCGTCTGTCGGAAGTAAAATTGCTGTTGGAAAAGCCCACGTGATTTTGGACGTAAAACAGATAAACAGTTTTAAGGCCGGTGAAATTTTGGTTACTGACATGACCGATCCCGATTGGGAGCCGATAATGAAAATTGCTGCGGCGATTGTCACAAATAAAGGTGGTCGTACTTCTCACGCCGCCATTGTCAGTCGTGAGCTTGGCATTCCTGCTGTCGTCGGTACCGAAAACGCTTCTCGAAAAATAAAAACAGGT